>VXSY01000086.1 GCA_009837725.1 Gammaproteobacteria bacterium
CCCCCGCCACAGGCGCGAGCCGCCCCGCCGAAGCCCCGGGCGTCCGTACCGCCAGCGACACGAGCAAACCGCCCACGAACGCCACCAAAACGGCAACCAACACCGCCCGCGCGGAAAACACGACCTGACAACTCCTTGGGGGCCCCTGCCCGCAAGCATCAAAACCGTTTGTCCGGGGCCGGTCAACCTGAGAACTCCTCAGATCGCCGCCTCGGAACCGCCGCAAAGTCCAACGACGACGCCACGACGGTCAACAAAGCGGACCTCTGCGCCAACAAAAGTCGCATGTTCTACTTCATAACGGTATGATCCCATTCAGTAATATCGAGTACAACAAGCGGACATCAAAGCGGACATGGAAAACGACCGACGCGAGGACGTGGCCAGCATGGAGCCCCTGCTCCTGCGCGAGGATGCGCTCGGCCGGGGTGAGCTGGTGGACAGCGCCCTCGATCTGGCGGCCAAGTCGGCGGCGCTGCACAGTGCGCTACCGCCGGGAGTGGCGGACGCCATTGCCGAGGTCGTGCGGTCCATGAACTGCTACTACAGCAACCTTATCGAAGGTCACGACACGCATCCCATCGACATCGAGCGAGCCCTGAGCGAGGACTGCAGCGCCGACGCTCGAAGGCGGAACCTGCAGTTGGAGGCTCGCGCGCACATTGAAGTCCAGGCGTGGCTCGACCGCGGCGGCATGGACGTCAGAGCCACCACCCGCGAGGGCCTCACCGAGATTCACCGGCGCTTTTGCGGGCGGATGCCGAGGGAGCTTCTTGTAGCGACGGATCCGCAATCCGACGAGCAGGTCGCCGTCGTACCCGGCGAGTTACGGCAACGCGACGTCATCGTCGGTCGGCATGTGGCCGTCAGCCCCGGCGCAGTTCCCCGTTTCCTGGAACGGTTCGAGGCTGTTCACGCGCGCCTTGGACGCATGGAGCAAGTCCTGGCCGCAGCCACCGCGCACCACAGATTGCTTTGGATACATCCCTTCCTCGACGGCAACGGTCGCGTCGCTCGCCTGATGTCCCACGCCATGCTGTCCGAGGCACTCGGCGCCGGCGGACTCTGGTCCGTCTGCCGAGGGCTGGCCCGCCGAGAGGCCGAATACAAGGGGCTACTCGGAAACTGCGACCTGCCACGCCGACACGACACGGATGGGCGCGGGAACCTGAGCGAGGAGGCGCTGATCGCATTCTGCCGTTTCTTCCTCGCCACCTGCATTGATCAGGTGGAATTCATGACCCGGCTCATCGATCCGCAGGGATTGCGCGAACGCATTGTCGCGTGGACGCAGGTGGAAATCGCCGCCTCCAGACTGCCCCCGCGAAGCGACCGGATTTTCGACGCTCTGCTTCTCCAAGGCGAACTGCCTCGTGGAAGCGTCGCAACCCTGCTGGGGACCGGCAGCCGCCAGGCCCGCCGCCTAACCGCGGCGCTCATGGCTCGGGGCGCAATCACTGCGCGAAGCACAAGAGCGCCCCTTCGCCTTCGAGTGCCTGCTTTGCTGCTCGAGCAATGGCTGCCCGGCGCCTTCCCGCGAATGTGATAGGCAACAGCGCCGCCACTCCACACGCAAACGCACTTCGCCCCCCGCGCGCATGCAGGAAACCGTACACCGCTCATCCCGGCGCACTCAAAACGGTTGCCGAAGGCCGGTCAACCTGTGCGAGCATTCGCCCAATCTGAAACGACGCCATCCCAATGAGTATCGACTCACTCCTGAGCGGAAGCCTGTTTGCGCGCGACTTCCTCGTCGCCCTCGCCGATCCGACTGCCGACGAATCCCACGCACTTCCACAATGGGAAGTGATGGACGAGCAAGTCGATCACTTGCATGAAGAACTCTCGAACCTCTTCGACCGATTCCCGATAACCGGCACCCCCAACGAGTCCCAAACCGAAGACGACCTCATTTGGCCGGTGCTGGAATGCCTCGGCTGGACGGCATCCCTGCGGCAGCAGACCCTCAGCGCCACCGGACAGGGCGAAGTGCCGGACGGCCTCCTATTCACCGACGACGCAGCCAAGGATCGGGCCGTTGGCGTACAAGACGGGCACCTCCGCTACGCCATTGGCAAGGCAATGGTCGAAAGCAAGCGCTGGCGGCTGGCGCTCGATCGTTCTGCAGGTGCGATAACCGCACCCTCTACGCAAATGCTCCGCTACCTGCGTCACGCCGACGACCTGACGACCGGCCAGCTACGTTGGGGAATCCTCACAAACGGCGCCCTTTGGCGACTGTATTTCCAAGGCGCACGCTCGGTCTCGGAGGGTTACTTCGAAGTCAATCTGGCGGCTGTGCTTGGGTTGGAGGCAAGGGAGGAAGCACAGCTCCTTCCCACGAGTCCAAGCGTTGAAGACCGCCGACACGCCCTCAAGCTTTTTGCATTCCTGTTCCAACGGCGAGCGTTCCTGGCAGAAGGGCCGGATGGACAGAGCCTGCATCAGCGTCTTCTCGGCCAAAGCCACTTGTTCGAGGAAAGGGTCGCCACCGACATTTCCAACACCGTGCTCGACAACCTCTATCCCGAACTCGTGCATGCAATCGCCGAGCAAGCACCGAAGCGATCGAACGAGGAAGTCCGAGACGCGTCGCTGATTTTCCTCTACCGGCTGCTATTCCTCCTCTACGCGGAGGACCGGGCGCTTCTGCCTGTTCACGACAGTCGCTACGCCGCGGTCTCGCTGCGCGACCGGCTCCGCGGCCCGATCAAGCAACGCAAGGAACATGGCGAGTCCTTCTCCAGCCAGACCACCACCTTCTACACAATGCTCGAAGACCTGTGCAAGGTCGTGAACAAGGGCGAACCGGCGTTCGGATTGCCGCCCTACAACGGGGGTCTGTTCGACGAGAAGCGCATGCCACTCCTCTCGGAAGTGCGCCTGCCAGACGATCTGATGGCGAATGTCATCGACGCCCTGGCCTTCGAACGAGTCGGCGAAACACGGCGCTACATCAACTATCGCAGCCTGTCCGTGCAGCAACTCGGCACCATCTACGAACGACTGATCGAGCTCGAAGTCGTGCGCAACGCTGATGGCGCAACGGTTCGGCACAACATATTCGCCCGCAAGGATGCAGGTGGCTACTACACGCCGGAGTCATTGGTGGGTCTCATCCTGAGCGAGACCCTTGACCCCTTGACCGCGGATAGGACCAAGAGATTCCGGGAGGTGGTAGAGCAAGTCCGCCCCAACCCAAGCGACGACTCGCCCTCAGCGCCAAACAGGCTGTCGCCGCAGCGTAGGTGGTGGTCGAGGAAGGAGAGCGGTGCGCCGACCGTGAAGGTGTGCAGCCATAGCGACACCTTGGCGAGTTCCACCGCCATAGGGTTCTTATCCACGCCGTAGATGCAGCGCTTGAGCACCATGCGACGGACGATCTGACGGTCGTCTAGTTGGCCGGGGTCGACGGTCCAGCCTTCAGATTGCGCTCGAGCGAGTATGGTTTCGCGGATCGTGCGGATGCTGCCAGTGACGGGCGAGACGTAACCTGGCACCAAATCTTGTGCCTCGCCCATTGCGGCGATCACGCGATCGCTCAAGAAGTCCACTAGGCTGACGAGGAAGTGTCCTGAACCCATTGCGGGGTCGCACACTTTGAGATCGAGTAGAGCGGCTGCGGTGTCGACCTCGTCCAGACGGGCAAGGTCGTCAGCTTTTGGATCGACGAGGCGCGCCAAGCAGCCACTCAAGGCGGCATCTTCCTCATTGAACCCTTGAAGCTTGCCGCGGCGGCCGCGCAGCCGATGCAGCAGATCGAGGCGCTTTCCGATGCCGAACTCTCCGAAGCCGTCCGTTCGGCGGAGCTCTGGCGCGAAGTGCAGGAAGGCACCACACCGCTCGCCGAGTTCCTTTCGTTGCTGCGCGCGTTTGAGTGGCTCGCACCAATCGATGCCAAGCGAGGGAAAGCGAAGCAGACCAAGGCGCAAAGGGCGCTGATCGCGTCCTGGCTCACAGGCATTTACGGCAACCCCGTCGCCATCGCGGCAGGCCAGGCAAAGGTTGACGAGGCGGCTACAGGCGCGGACGCATTCGTCGAGTTGCTGGGCTCGGCTCGCGAAGTCGCAAGCGATGAGCGATTCCTGCATTGGCAGGTGGCATTCCCCGGCGTCTGGAAGGACTGGGACGGAAAGGACCGTCCCGGCGGCTTCGATGCCCTGATCGGCAATCCACCTTGGGATCGCATGAGGCTCGAACAGGTGGAATGGTTCGCACTGCGCCGCCCGGAGATCGCTCAGGCCACTCGGGCTGCCGACCGTCGGCGGATGATGCGCGAGTTGGAAGAAGAGGGCGACCCACTGGCCGCCGACTTTCGCCGCGCCTTCGACCGCGTGGCTGCCGCGATGCGGACGGCGCGGGGCGGCAAGCAGTATCCGCTCCTCTCCGGCGGCGACATCAATCTGTATTCGCTTTTCGTGGAACGCGCTTTGGCCTTGGTTAAACCGGAAGGAGTGATTGGCCTCCTCACCCCGTCCGGCATCGCCTCCGACCGGAACGCAGCGCGGTTCTTTCGTTCCGTGGCGACCACAGGGCGACTTCGCGTGCTCTATGACTTCGAGAATCGACGAACACGATTCGACACCGAGACGCAGAGTGCATCACCGTTCTTCCCGCACGTCCACGCTAGTTTCAAGTTCTGCGCCTTCATTGCAGGGCGTTCTGCTGGCGAGACGCCGGCTTCATGCGGGTTCTTCCTCCAGGATGTGTCGGAGCTTGAGGACGAAAACAGGCGCTTTGCCCTGACACGCACGGATTTCTTGTACGTAAATCCAAACACGGGCACGGCACCTGTGTTCCTCTCCCGCCACGATGCGGATTTGGCCATGCGTGTTTACCGACAGACTCCGGTGCTCATCAACCGAGCATCAGGCGAGCCGGTCACTGCGTGGCCCCTACGCTACGAGACTCGGTTCCATATGACGAACGACTCCGACCGATTCCGGGGACGAAAGCAGTTGGAGGAAGACGAAGGCGCATGGCCGGTAGCCGACAACTGCTTCGACAGCCCCACGGGAGCTTGGCTGCCGCTCCACGAAGGCAAGACGGTGCAGGCTTTCGACCATCGCGCCGCCAGCATCGTGGTGAACCCGCATAACTTGCGCCGACCTGCACAACCAAGGCCGGCTACCGCCGAGCAACACCGCGACCCAGCTTGGCTCCCACGTCCTCAATACTGGGTGAATGCGGCGGAGAATGGCCTTCGCCAGAGAGACTGGCAACTCGCGTTCAAGGACGTGACCGCACCCACCAACATTCGCTCCATGATTGCCGCCATCATTCCGACTGCTGCCGCTGGCAATACACTGCCTTTGCTAGTGCCGGAAGACGGCTGGGCATTGGAGGCACCCGACGCACCACTCGACGGCAAGCCCCGCGTCAGCTTTCTACTCGCAAACCTCAACTCCATCATGTTCGACTATCTGGCGCGACAGAAGATCCACGGCCAGCACCTCAACTGGTACATCGTCGAGCAACTACCCGTGATTGCCCAAGCATTGGCCCTCGACACCCACTTCGGCCCCTGTACCGCTGCCGAGGTGATCCAAAGCGCCGTCCTCGAACTGACCTACACCTCCCACGACCTCGCCCCCTTCGCCCGCCACGTAGGCCACATCAACGACGTCGGCGAAGCGCTCCCACCCTTCCCTTGGAACCCAGAGCGCCGCCAAAGACTTATGGCCAAACTCGACGCCGTATTCTTCCACCTCTACGGCATCACCGACCGAGACGACATCCGCCACATCTACTCCACCTTCCCGATCCTCGAACGCCGCGAACAAGCCACCCACGGCCAATACCTAACCCGCAACCTATGCCTCGCCTACCTGAACGCCCTTACCGCTGGCCAGCCGGACGCAGAGCCGGACGTATGACCAACCTCGGCAATCGGCTGATCGATCAGATTCCGCCCTCCACCGCATTGATTGGCGCTCAAGGCCTGCGTTAGGGCTCGCTCCAACGGCCGTTCGACAACCAACGTCAGCAACCAGTGTCCCGCGGACACGCCGTGCAGAACACCTACCGATTCGCTTGCCGCCCCTGCGGGCCCTGTCCTGCTCCCGGATGGGCGGCATGCGAGCCCGCCATCGCCATGAAGGGCGCGGCAACAGATTGTGGGGGTGTCGGGGGAGGGACATGTGCTGCGCGCCGAATGGTCAACGTCAATGGTTCCACTCGAAAGTCGGCATCAAAAAGCTGCGACGCGATCGACCGACCCAGCACCTCCGCCACAAGAGGTGGCGTCGCGTTCCCCACCTGTCGGACACGGTCGCGATGCAAGCCAACGACCTTCCAAGCGCTCGGAAAGCTCTGAAGACGCAGCATTTCCTCGGGCGCAAGGGGCCGGCTCTCCCAGTGAAAGGGCCCAGTGGCGGGGCCGGGACTTGCCGACAGGGTCCACGACGGCTCCGCCTTCGCCAGCTTGAGCAAGAACGACCAGTACCTACGGCGGTATCCGAACAGCGACGGCCCCTCGCCGCGTTCAGTAAAATGCTGGTAATTCTTGCCCTCTGGGACGGAAGCGAGCAACCCAGCGAACCGGCCGCGAGCAATCGGTGGGCAGGTCAGTCGCAGGCCCATGAGCGCGTCCCACGCGCGAACAGGACAGCCGATATGCGTCGCCAAAGGCCACGCGAAGTCTGCGCCGTCGCGAAGCGCCAAGATGAATGCGCGCTTGCGCCGCTGCGGAACCCCGAAGTCGACGGCATTCAACGTACGGCAATGCAATCGGTAACGAGTGCCGCTCCTGCGGTTCACATCCCCGAGGCGTGCCTTCAGAAACGGAAGCGCGGAGCGGCCGCCCTGCACGAACCCGGGAACATTTTCGATCAAAAGAGCATGCGGGAGGAACCGCTCCACCAGCTCCACCAAACCGTTGAGGCAAGATGCCCTATCGTCCGCCATCCCCCGGCCGCCATGGCTAGACCATTGAGCAGCCTTTGAAAACGGCTGACACGGTGGCCCAGCCGCCAACAGGACTAGCTCCCGTTCAGACAGGCCAAGATCCCGCGGAGTCAGATTCCTCGCAACTTCGTTAATCTCGTGGGGCTCCAAGAGCCGCACATCAGGACGGTTGGTCGCAAGCGAGTCCCTGGCAGTCGCGTCGCTCTCGATCGCCCCAACACCGAGGAAGCCAGCACGCTCAAGGCCTAGGTCAAGCCCGCCGATGCCAGAGAATGCCGAAAGAAAGGGGAGGTGTTGCACAAAGTTCCTCCGTGCCACGGACCACCGTCAACACGAACCACTTCAATCTGACCCGTCCCATTTTAGGGCTGGATTGCCCACAAAACGACCTTTAGATCCGGAAAGATGCGGCACGCCAACTCTGGGCACCGAGCACGTCCGTTCAGACGCAGCTGTGGCTATCGCCACGTGGCATTCAGCCACTCAAGGGTTCGACATACTCCCCGAGAACCGCCTCGACAACTCGCTCTTCATTCTCCGAGACGCCCGCCTTGTATCGCACCAATCGGAGCCTGTCTAGGACGATGCCCGTGTCATCTCCGGTCAACCTCTCCAACATCTGCCGCTCCACGTGGTGAGGAACGGCGAGGAACCGGGCAGGCGACACGCCGGTGCCCGTGAACTGCTTCCAATGATCGCGGTTTGGTTCCTTGATTTTTGTCTCCCACGAATCACTTCTACCGACCGTAACTTGGCCCAGAAACCCCCACGACCCAAACCGCAGGCCGTCCTCCCAACCGACGTGACCCAGAACATCCACCTTTTCGTCGTGTGCCCATTTGAGTACCGGCACCCCTTCGACATTACCAATCAGACCCACGGCGTCGCAGGCAATTGGCAATGCCTTCTCGAAGGAACCGTGCGTCCGGCGTACAGCCGCAAAGCCCACCGCAGCGATGCCCCGTTCGCAAAGGACATCCGTCACCGTTTGCTCAAATAGCCTCGCAGGAGCACAGCCTGACGGCACGCCGTACGCATGTGCAACAGTCATAGCGAGCACAGCGACGTATGCATTCGCCTTTGGATCCACGGCCGGATCGAGCTTCACGTGCTCATCCTCTAGGATAAAAGGGTACCGACCTCGAAGTACGTGTTGCCGTTCTTCGAGCTGGCGGTATACGACTGACGCAAGCTCATCTGCACCGTCAATTCGTTGACTGAGAGTCTTCTGGTTCATTGTCGAGAGCGATGCCGCCTCGGGCGACAGAATCAGATCGAAGTCCCAATCGTTGTCGGCTAGGAAGTCTGCCACGCTTGCCCGCTGGACCAACTTGCCCTTCAGGGCGAGGAGTTCAACATAATCGGCCAATAGGGACGCTCTTGCGTACTGCCCGTACGTGTCGGGTTCAGGACTCGATATCATGAGTCGTCCCGCAAGCCCTTGACTATACTCCTTACAGAACGAACGCGTTCGAAAAGACCTTCGACTTCGTTCAGCAACTCCGCCGAGATGTCAGCACCATGCAGACTGTCCATAAACACCTGTACACTTTCCGCAAGTCGTCGTGCCCGGCCTTCTAGGTCCAACTGATCGACGATCTGCTTGGCCAAGGTAAGGTCGTGCGTCTTGCGCAACACTTCATGAGCGCGACTGTCTACGAGCACCCGACCGTAGGTCGTGACGTCGCGCGAGTCGCCGAGCAATGCCCTAGCAGATCCGCGAGGCTGTAAGTCACCTAGGACCTCGGCCAATCTCGCATCATCTAGATCCTGGACAGCAGCTTCGATTTCTTCATAGGTACGTGCTTGGCCGAATCCGATGTAGCTCCGTATATCTCCAGAATTCATGCATCGAAGCCATACGCCGAATCGGCTCTCTTGAACAAAATCGACAGCCACGCCGAATTCTTCCCTCGCGTACAGCAATATCCGGATCGCGATGAACGGGTTCCTCA
>VXSY01000090.1 GCA_009837725.1 Gammaproteobacteria bacterium
CTTCGGGACGATGCAGGCTTCGCCGGTGGCGAGCGGCAGGGGTTCGGGGTCGGAGTCGCTGATCACCTGGACGCGGCCGGAGATGACGTAAAGGAGTTCGTCGCCGTCTGGGTGCATTTCGCCGCCGTGGGGCGGCGCGTGGGTCATGTGGACGATGCCGGCGGTCAGGCCATCGATGCGTTCCGGTGGGCCGGGCCTCTGTTCCGCGGGCCGGATCGAGCGGTCGGGTGGGAAGTGGAAGGCAAAGCGGGTGGGGTCGATGGGTTGGATTTTGGGCATTGTTGCGGTTCCGAGGTTCCCTACGCGCGTTTCGAGTCGTCGCCCGGCGGCGGTGCTGCCCGAGTCGCGCCGGCGGCCAGGAGCGCTTCCACGGCTGCTTCGTCGAAGCCGACTTCGGCGAGGATTTCCCGGGTGGCGGAGGCGAACGCCGGCGCCGGCTCGCGCGAGCGGAAGCCGTCGCCGTCCATGCGCACCGGGGGCGAGAGCACCGTCATGTCGCCGGCGGCGGGGTGCTCCAAGGTGTGGAACATCTCGTTGGCGCGGGCGTGTTCGTCATCGAACAGTTCCACCGGAAACTTCACCGTCGAGACCGGCACTCCGGCCTCCTGCAGGACGGCGAGCCATTCGGCGCTCGGTCGGCTGCGGAAGATCACCTCCGCGCGTTGCATGAGCGCGAGATAGTGCTCGGTCTTGCCCTCGTTGTCCGCAGCGTCCATTTCCGGGTCTTCGAGCCCAAGTGCCTCCAGGAAGCGAACACGCAGGGAACGGCTGCCGCAGGCGATGGCGACCGGCGCATCGGCGGTGGCATAGGTGCGGAAGTACACCTTCATCAGCGGCATCGCCCGGCCCGCCGACATGCCGGATGCCTGCTCGGCGAAGCTCGCGCCATCGCGGCGCTGGTTCGCGAGGCGTTCCAGAGTGCGCTCGTGTACCGGGCCGTCCACGGCTTCCGAGCGGATGAGTTGGTTGTTGGCGAGCGTCATCGCCGCTTGCATGAGGGAGGTGTCCACCATGCCGCCACGCCCCGTGCGTTCGCGCCGGAGCAGGGCCGAGGAGATACCGAACGCCAGCGACATGGCACACATGTAGTCGGCGCTCACGGGGTCGCCCGGCGCCGGCAGGTCCCCGGCCATGCGGCCGTTCGCCGCCATCAGGCCGCTGCGGGCCTGCACGACGATGTCCATGCCGGCGAAGCCGGCATCGGGACCGCGCTTGCCGAAGGCGGTGACGGAGCCGACGATCAGGCGGGGGTGGCGACGCACGAGCTCCTCGGCACCGAGCCCAATCCGCTCCGCGAGACCAGGGCGGAAGTTCATGAGCGCCACGTCGGCATCCTGCAGCAGGGCATTGATGACGGTGGCCGCGTCGGGGTGGCGAAGATTCAGCGGCAGCGATCGCTTGCCCCGGTTGCGGGAAATGAACGTGCGCGTCTCCATGGGTGCGAGCGGGCGCAGGATGCGGGTGGGATCGCCATCCAAGGACTCGATCTTGATGACGTCCGCCCCGCCTTCGGCGAGCAACTGCGCGCAAAACGGCACGGCGACAAACTGGCCGAACTCGATGACACGAATGCCGTGGAACGGCTGCTGGTCTGCTGGCGTGGGGTTCATCGCGGGGAACATAGCATTGTTGTCGGGCGCAGCGCCGAGATCGCCGTCATTGGGCGGTGTCCCACTTTCACTGATGCAGCAGCTTTGGGCCGTCCTCTGGAGGGAGGGCGTCCCGCCCTCCATCGCGCCGCAAGGCGCGCAGCACACTCGCTGCACCAACAAGACGGACGCCCTTGTGGGCGCGACGGAGGGCGGGACGCCCTCCCTCCAGAGGAACGTGCCGCACGCGGTCCCCAGTTGCCAGCAGTATCCGCGGTGGCGGGAACGTCAAAGTGAGACACTACCCGTCAGAGGGCGAGGTGAATGGTCAGGCCGACTCGGTCGCGGTGGTCGAACTGGCCGTAGAAGGCATCCTGACGGCCTTCAAAGAAATCGGCGAAGGCAGTTAGCGACAGGGCCTTGGCGGCGCGCCACGTCAGGCGCGGGCGGATCAGCGCGCCTTGGCCGGAGAGGCCATGGTGCGTGGTGAGGCTGGCGGCGAGGTCGGCGCCTTGGAAGGCCCGCTCGACGTGCACAACGGCGGTCATCTCGGTTTCGTCGCGTGCCATGCCTGGGACGTGGTCCAGCGCGGAGGTCTGGAAGAACTGCAGGTCGACTCGGGTGTCGGCGAGGGCCGTCCAGCCGATGCTGACCACCGAGGCGAGTTCCGGGCTCGGTTGGAAGTCGTCCGCGCCGTGGAAGTAGCGGCGGTCGCTTAGGGTGGTTTCCACGCGCAAGGCGTAGTCGCCGTAGGTCTTGGCGGCGCTGGCGCCGAGGGTGGTCATGCGCGGCTCGAAGGCCGTAGGCGCGCCGCTCGTTTCGTCGCGACGCCACACCGGCCAGTCGTCGCGGTGGCGCAGGGCGTTGACGGTGAGCGCCCAGCCAGCCTTGGCGAACGAATAGCGCAATCCCGGTTCGAGGTCGCGATAGCGGGACCGGCCAGGCGCCTCGGGGCGATCGGCGTAGAGCGCTTGCGCGAAGACGCCTCCGGTGCGCGGCAGGCGGTGGCCTTCCCGCTCCAGCACCAGCAGTGCCTGCAGCGTGCCCTGCCCCACCTGCCGCTCCGCGTTCAGCATCCACAGCGGCGTGCGGGCGAGCTCGAAGCTCGAGAGCAGGAACTCGCGATAGCTCTCGGGGTTGACGATGTCGAGCACCTTGAGCCCCCGGGTCTTGCCCCAGACGACCGTCTGACGGCCGATGCGGAAGCGCCAGTCGTCGCGGCGGATTTCCGCCCAGGCCTGGCGCAGTTCGGCTTCGGCATAGGCATCGAGATGGTGGCGCACGGCGGATGGCGAGGCGGGCTTGCCCGGGATGAGCGCATCCGATCCTTCGCGGCGGATGCGGGTGGTGACGTGGAAGCCGCTTAGCCCCAAGGGCTTGGGGGTGTCGAACTGGGCGCCGATGCCGGCGATCAGGGAGACTTCCTCCTTTTGCTTGGAGGGGGCGGCACTGGTAGTGCCGAAGACGGTGGTGGCTCGGATGTCGGATTGGAACGAGAGCGAACTGGGCCGCGGACCAGCAAGGGCGTGTGGGGCGACAACACGCGCGGCAACCCGCTGCTGTTGGGTGGGCGTGGAGGAAGTCGGGCCTTGCGGCGCGTCGGAAGGCGAGACGCCTTCGTCCCCAAGCGAGTCCCGCGCGTCGCCCCCGCCAAGCGCGGCGTCGATCCCCTCACCCCCAGGTTTCGATGCATCGTTGATGCCCTCCCCCGCGAGTTTCCATGCGTCGGCGTAGCCGGCCTCTTGCAGATGTCGAACCGCCTTGACGGCCTCGGCGTCTGCTGACCACGGGCCTAGGGCGACTCGATGCATCGGGCCGCTTGGTGTGGTTGCGACGAGGACGGTGGGGGACATCGAGGATTTGCGCGCCACCTCTTGGGCTCGGGATTGCGCGGCGGACTGGTTGAGGAAGCTGCCGGCGATGGCCCAATACGGGCCGTCATGCGTTGCGTCCGCTGCGGCGTCCTGGGCCTTCGCCGCACACAACAATACGGCGAGGGCCGTGAGCAAGGCGATCCGCGTGCGCGGATCGCCGACTGTGATTGGCCCCTGCACCTGGCGGCGCGTCCGACGGCGAGACACCATCTCCCCAAAGGAGCGGTTTCGGCCGCGCCAATGTGCGTTCACCGCCCGGGGTGCGTTCACTGGTCGGGCTTGCCTTGCTTCACCAGATCGCGGGGCGGAAGGGGGCGGGTGAACAGGAACGCCGCCACGGCAGCGAGGATGACCACCTGCAAGGCGAGCACCCAAGGCGGCACTTCCAGCACCACCGAGATGGCCAGAACCGCGATCATGGCGATCCCCGCCGCCATCTTGCCGCGACGAGATATGGCGTGGTGGTTGCGCCAGTCCGACAGCACGGGGCCGAAGGTGCGATGGTTCACCAGCCAATCGTGCAGGCGGTCGGAGCCGCGGGAAAAGCAGAACGCCGCAAGGATCAGGAACACGGTGGTGGGCATCAGCGGCACCACCACGCCCACCATGCCGGCACCCAAGGCGAGCCAGCCTCCTGCGAGCCAGAACGCGCGTGCCAAGGGGCCGGGCTGGCGCTCGGGGCCTCGGTCTTGCCGCGTTGCTGGCTTTGACTCGCTCAAGAGCCTTCAGCCGGCACAGGCCTTGCGGTAGCCGGTGAGCTTGTAGGTGACCACAGCCATTGCCACCTCTTCACCGCTGGCGTTCGTTACCGACACATCCCCCGTGCAAAGCGTGCCGCCGCGACGACGCACGGTGGCGGTGGCCGTGAGGTCCGTGGCCACCGCCAGATTCAGGAAGTTGACGGTGAAGCCTACGGTGGCGCCGCGAGAGCCCAGCGTCACATCCGGCGACGACCAGAACGCGGCGGTGGCGGCGATGTCGATCAGGGCGCTGATGGCGCCGCCGTGGATACGGCCGACGCCGAGATCAGGCCGCCAGGGCAGGCGCACCACCACGCGGTCCGTTTCCTGCGAGACGAGTTCGGTGCCGAGCAGGGCGGCGAAGTTCTCCGTGGCAATGGCGTGGGCGCGGCTTAGCATGTTCATCGTTTGTGGTTGCGCGCCCTAGGCACTTGCGCTGTAGAAATGGCGCGACAGCGTCATTCTACGGTGCGAGGTCATAGGGCCGAGCGCCAGCGAGGGGTTTTGGCAGCGCTGACGGGCGTGTTGGGGTTTTCGCTGGCGTGGAAACTCCTGCGCTTGTGTCTCCTCTTCGCATCATCTTGAATAACGCATGTTGGTCCGATTTCCGTGTGGCAACGCCCGACTCAAGGAGGACAAAACTGTGGCAGAGCCTTTGGACATTCCGAGCATCTTGAGCCACGTGTCGGTGGGCAGCAACGACCTCGAACGAGCGCTCGCATTCTACGATGCTGTGCTCGCGACGGTGGGGGCGCAGCGCAAGCACGAGGTTCCAGGCTTCGCCGTCGCCTACGGAAAGCTGTTCCCGGAATTCTGGGTGCAGACGCCCTTCGACGAGAAGACGGCGAGCGTCGGCAACGGCGTCCACTTCGCCTTCATCGCCATGACGCGGGAAGCGGTGCACGCGTTCCACGAGGCTGCTCTTGCGGCCGGCGGCAAGGACGAGGGTGCGCCGGGGCCTCGCCCCCAGTACGGCGACGACTACTACGGCTGCTTTGTTCGTGACCTCGACGGCAACAAGATCGAGGCGTCGCTGCTGCAGGTGATGGATTAGCCGATGGCAGCCCGGGCGGAACGACGGAGCTTTTGGACTTGGGGCTATGTCTCGGACGAGCCGAGCGATGCCGAGCGCGCGGAAGCGGCCCGCCGGCTATCGGGGCGGATCGGTGCGGAGGTGACGCCGCCGGCCATTCCGAGGATTGTGGACATCGAGGTTCAGAAGCCCCGGCTAGAAGTGCCCCCTGGCCTCGCCGGCTGGGTTTCCACCGACCACGCCGAGCGGGTGACGCACACCTACGGCGGCCACTCGCTGGAGCTCTTGCGTGCCATGCGGGGAGAGTTCGTCGATCCACCGGACGCGGTGGCGCATCCGCGCACCGAAGCGGAGCTCGAAGCCACGCTCGAATGGTGTGATCGGGAGGGCCTCGCAGCGATGCCCTACGGCGGCGGCACTTCCGTGGTGTGGGGCGTGAATGCACCGGCGGACGCCGAAGGCGCCGTCACGATCGATCTCGACGAGATGAACTCGGTGCTGGAAGTGGATGACGTCTCCCGTGCCGGACGCTTTCAGGCCGGCATCCTTGGGCCGGACCTCGAAGCGGCGCTGAAAGCCGAGGGGCTGACCCTGCGCCACTATCCGCAGAGCTTCCCGTGGTCCACCGTGGGCGGCTGGGTGGCCACGCGTTCCGGTGGGCACTACGCCACCAATCACACGCACATCGACGATTTTGTGGAGTCCACCCGAATGCTCACGCCGCGCGGCTGGATGGAGTCGCGCCGCCTTCCCGGCAGCGGCGCGGGGCCGAGCCCGGATCGAATGGTGCTGGGCTCGGAGGGGACGCTGGGCGTGATCAGCGAATGCTGGCTGCGGTTGCAGAAGCGACCTGTCTTTCGCGCCACCGCTGGCGTCACGTTCGCCGACTGGGCAAGCGGCTGCGAAGCCGTGCGGCAAGTCGCCCAAGCGAAGCTATGGCCGGCGAACCTGCGCATCCTGGACCCGGTGGAAGCGGCGGCCAGCGCCGGGCTAGACGGCAACCGCGCCTTGCTCATCATCGGCTTCGAATCCGCCGACGTGCCGCAGGGGGAGAATGTACGGGCGGCCGTCGCCATCGCCCGGGACTGCGGTGGCAGCATCGACGACGACGCCATCGTCGTGGACGACGGCGACGGCAATCCCACGGGCCGCGCCGGCGCGGTGGGGGCCTGGCGCAACGCCTTCATCGGCGTGAACGCGGGCCTGACGGCGGGCATTGGTCTGCTCTCCGACACGTTCGAGACGGCCATCACTTGGGACCGCTGGCCCGCCTTCGATGCGGACGTGCGGCAACGGGTTGGCGCTGTGCTTGCCGAGGCGGTGGCCGGCGGGCGCCTGTCGTGTCGCTTCACGCATGTCTATCCCGACGGCCCGGCGCCCTACTACTCCTTCAGCGGCGTGGTGCCTGTGGGGGCGGAAGAGGAACGTTGGCGTGCCGTGAAGAACGCTGCGACGGCCGCGGTTGTTGCGGCCGGCGGCACGGTAACCCACCACCACGCGGTCGGCCGCATGCACCGCTCGGGCTGGGAGAAGCAGCGCCCTGCCCTCTTCGGCGACCTCTGGCGAGCCACCAAGCGCAGCGTCGATCCGAACGGGATCATGAACCCTGGGGTGCTGGTGGATCCCCAAGGTTGAGGAGCCACGATTGGTAGCGGAACGAGTGATCGAGAGGACCTGTGACCGTGAGAGAGACACGCAAGTGGCGGCGCGTCGCATTGGTGGTGCTACTGCTGACCGCTGCAATTCAGACGGCAGGAGAGCCAACGGCGTTCACTGCAGCGCAAGTCGATCTCCTGCGAGTCTTGGGAGCAGGATTCCTAGGGGCGTTCCTTGTGAAGCTCTTCGACATCGCTTACCAAGAGATGCGAAGCCGTTCGGAGCGGCGCAGAACCGCTCGACGATTTGTCGATGAGCATCTAGACCCGGTCATCAGAGCGGCAGACGAGCTTGTCGGCAAACTACGATCACTGGCGGTCGAGGACTTCAAAGCGTTGAGAAAGCCTCATTCGTCTTCGGCTCGATACCACGATCTCGTCGACCTTCTGTATCTGTTTGCGAAGCTTTGGGCGAGTCTTGAGGTCTTTCGCGCTGGCGGCCAAGCAGTGTCGGTCGTTAGGGACAAGCGCGGCAAGCGGCTCACCCAATTCGTGGACTGCATGGAGTCGCGGGCTGTACGTATCGTGCGACGGTCTTCGCAGCGGGCGATTGCAGAGCTCGCGCTCGTGCAGCGCACCCAAGGACGAGTGGATGTCGTTCCGTTCATTGACTTTGTACGGAAACTCGAAAACGCCAGCGAAGCCCAGCGGTGGCTGTCGCCCCTCGAGCGCGTGTTCGACAGGATTGAGCACACGGCCAACCGCCAACGGGTGCTTCGATACGGGATCGTGATTCACGCCATGATCGACACTTTGGACCAAGGCCATGCCGTGTCACGATACAGGCCGTCCTACCCGCACAAGCTGTCCAAGAAGTCGCGGAACGATCTGCGATTCCGGGTGTTCCGCGTGTACCTGACATTCGTGAAGCGTACGGACAAGTACCTACAGTTTCCCCGCAGGCACCGACACCAGAAACTTGCGCCGACTCTTCGACGCAAGTTCCTGGCCGGGATAGGAAGGCGGCACTGAGGACTTTGACCAGCCACTTGTCAGCGGAGGCGGAACGTCTGTCGGGCCGCCTTTAGCCCTTTGGGGCCGAACGTCCGGCCCACATGTCTACTACCCTAGCAGAGACGCACATTGCGTGTCCATATCCGTCTGGTGCACTTGCCTATACCGCACGCAGGCGCTCCAGGCGGCGAATCCAGATGTTGCGGAACTGGACCGGGTCGCCGTGGTCTTGCAGCACCAGCGGGCCCTCCGGGCCGTGTTCTTCGTCGTAGCTGGCGAGGGCCCGGTGCTTGGTCGGGCCTTGGATTGGCTGGCGCAGGTGGGCTAGAACGCCGTTGTGGAACACCGTCAGCGTCGCCGGAGAGGCAATCGCGCCGCCTTCGTACACCGGCGCTTCGAAGACGATGTCGAAGGTGTGCCAGTGGCCGGGCGGAACGCTGGCGTTGGCTAGCGGCGGATACTGGCCATAGATGGACGCGGTGAGGCCGTCGGCGTAGGTGGGGTTGTCGTAGCCGTCGAGCACCTGCACTTCGTAGTGCCCCATCAGGAACACGCCGGAGTTGCCCCGACCTTGGCTGTCGGCATGGATCTCGGTGGGAGCGCGCCACTCGACGTGGAGCTGGCAGGTGCCGAAGTGTTGCTTGGTGCGGATGTTGCCGGTTCGCGGTGCGATTTCCACCGCACCTCCCGCAACGAGCTTCCACGGCGCCGCGCCGCCGTCCCGAACGCCCTCCCAAGCGTCGAGATTCCTGCCGTCGAACAGGACCACAGCATCCGACGGCGGCCGACCCGCCGCCACTTGCGTGGAGCCCGTCGCCGGGGTCACCACCGGCGGCGACGGTCGGTCGATGTCGTGAACCCGCCACGTCTGCCCCGGAATCACCGGCGTGTCCGTGTATCCCTTCGGCAGTTCCTTGATCTCGCTTGCCATATGCCCGCCCCTGCAAAGTCGCGAATACTAGGGAAGCTCTGAACAAAGTCTGCCTCGTGGGATAATGGGATGGTGCCATGT
>VXSY01000096.1 GCA_009837725.1 Gammaproteobacteria bacterium
CCTCCGACGCGCCGACCGGCGCGCAGGCCAAGCGGTCGCCGTGGTCGTGGGTGTTTCGAGCCGCCACTTGGGTTGCGGCGGCAGCCTGCTTCTGGCTGGTGTACACGCGAATTGAAGCTGCGGCGGCGCGTCAAGATGCCACCGCCTTCGAGTATCTGATCGATTTCTTCGCTGGCGCCGACTGGGTGCTCTGGCTGGCCGTGATGATGCCGTACTCCGTGTTCTTCTTTCTCGTGGACAGCCACGCCACTTGGCGCGTGATCCGCTGGTTCAACGCCTCGGGGCTGCGCTTCGGTCACATGCTGCCGATTCGGGCCAGTGCCTACATCCTGTCGCTGGTGAACGAGCAGGTGGGCAAGGGCGCCATGACGCTCTACCTCCTCAAGCGCCACAACACCCCAGGCTGGGAGACGCTGTCGAGCATGATTTTCCTCGGCCTCATGGAGGTGTATCAGCTCCTGATGTTCTCCGCCATCGGCGTGGCGCTGAACTTCCATCTCCTGCAAGAGGCATCGAAGCTGCTACCCCTCGATTGGATCTTCCCAATCATCCTTGCCGTCGCCGCCATCTATCTGCCGCTGCACATCGCCTGGTTCCGCGCTGGGGCCCCCTTCACGCGATGGCGACGCACCTGCGAGCGTTGCGTGTGGCGAGCGCGGCGGGACGCGTAGTGAAGGTGCTGCCGCATCGGCCGTCGGTGTATTCGCTGGCGGGCGTGCGCCGGGCGAGTGCCGGGTTCGAGCAGATCGCCCATCCGGCGCCGAAGGTGCCCGACGCCTACGACAGGGCGGTGCGGCCGATCTTGAGATCGGCTGGAGGTGCTGCGAAACTCGTGACGTTCGACGAACTGTGAGCAGCGGCATGTGGTCCGTGGGGATTTCGGTTTCGCCGTCGGCGGAGGCGGAAAGACTCGGCTACGACGAGCGCCAGATCAACCGGATCGTGATCCGGATGGCGCGGTATTTCCTCGACCGGGACATGCGGGTGATTTTCGGCCACGACTGGCGTGAGGACGGCGTGATGCGGGCGGTGGCCGATTTCGCGGGCGTCGTGGCGGGGCGGGCGGAAGCGCTAGCGGGCTCCGACGCGGACTTCTCCGGGTCGACGGCGTCGACCGATGTGCCGGCCGCGCGCATGGTCAATGTCGTGGCGGCAGCACGGGACGCGCTGAGCGGCGCCGCGCTGGAGGCGGAAAGGGACAGCGGGGGCGTGTTGAGCGTCTTGGCGGCTGGCGAGGTGGCGACGGCGATCTGGGAGCACTGGGGTTCGGAGATGAAGGCGCAAGGATGGGTCGCGCGGCGTGGCAGGAGCGCCGAGCTGACCCGGCTCAGGCATTGCTTGACCATCATGCTGTCGCCCGGCTGTCGCGTGTGTCTGGGCGGTCGGACGGAGGGCTACCAGGGCAACGAGCCGGGCGTGATGGAAGAGGCACGGCTGGCTCTAACGTACCGGAAGCCGCTCTACCTGATGGGCGGATTCGGGGGCGCGACCCGGCTGTTCGGGGCGGATCCGGGGCATGGCGGCGAGCCGTACTGGAAGGCGAACAACGGGTTGAGCAGGAAAGAGAAGCGCGAGCTGTTCGAAACGACCGACGTGGAGTGGGCGCTTGGCCTGATCTCGCATGGTATCGAGAGCCAGGAGCAGCGTACGCGCGACCTATCGTGAGGGAGGAGAGCCCCGGCAGCGTGCGTTAAGGGCAGACTGGAGGGGAAGGCAACCACGAGCGTGCTGACGCAGGCCCCGGCGCCTAGTACGAGGAAAGCGATTGGAGCGCATTTGAGAGCGCGCTGGAGCGGCCCGGTCTCAAGGGACTTCCATGTCGTGCGTTCCTTCGTGAGGAACTCGAACGGGACGAGTCCGTCCTGCTCCATGGCGGTTAGCAGCTTGTTCTTGACGGTGAGTTTGGCGGTCAAGGACTTGAGGGTCGCGAGCCAGCCGAGGGCGATGGCGACGAGGAAAGCCCAAAGTGCGGCGGCGATGGTTGGGTAAGGGTCGAGTGTTCCCACTGCCGCGGTCGCCACGACGATACAAAGGCCGCCATGCGCGCGGGTGGTGGCGTCGCGGCGTTCGTCGAGCTTGTCGGCGGACTGGGTATTGAGCTGGTAGATGGCGAGGTTGTCAGACATCGCGTGGCTCATTTGACGTGGGTGGTTATCCAGGAGTCGAGTTCCGAACGGGTGCGCAGGGGGTCGAGCGCTTCCACAACGGTCGGCATTCGCTGGACGGTGACGGTGCGGCGCCCCTCCGCATCCATGCCTCCGCCGCGGAACGCGAGCCGCACGCGTCCGTTCGCGCCCCTCTCGGGAGCAACGACGAACACGGGCAGGCCCACGGCGGCGAGCCGGTTGGCGCCGTGCTGGGTCGTTGCGCGGGCCGTCGGGTCCGCCGGATTGGTGGCGCGCAGCGCGTAGCGCAGGTCCTCCTGGTGGTCCCACCGGAAGGACTGTGTGGCGTCCGGGCGGCGCCAGCGCCGAAAGAGCGCCTCTGCGAGGCTGCATTCCTCCGAAATCCTTGGCCCCCTGCGGGGACGGCGGCTCGGCGGCTCGGCGGCTCGGCCAGCGTGGGCACGTCGGCCAGCCGCGTCAGGAAATGCTGGTGTCCGGCCCCGAGCTGTAGGCACAGGGGCGTGGCTCGGAGTGTCATGCCGTCGCGGGAGACTGCGGCGTCGCTGAGAAGGGCGGCCCAAAGTTCGGGGAAACTGTCACGCGCCTGGAGCAGGCGCTCGCGGCCCTCGTCTGAAGTGAATGTCAGGCCGCGGCGGTCGAACTCGTGAGCTTCGGTCAGTTGGCGGATCCCGCCCGCCGTCGCGCCCAGGACAGCGGCCCTGTCGGCGGGGTCGGGCAGATGCAGGACGGGGCGCACGGGCGGGTCGTCGACAGACCATGCGATGCGGACGGCGCCCAGTTCCCCACTGGCGTCGAGTGCGCGCATCAGGCCAACCAGCGCGAGCAACGCGAGCAGGTTGTCGGGTTCCAGTCCCTCTAGGCGGTGCTGGCTCTCGGTCACGCGGTCGCCTCGGATGCCCGATGATCCGCGAGCCGGACGATCGCCTCCAGATGGGCAAGTCCCCAGACTCCGTAGCGGCGCCGGAGCGTGTCGAAGAGTTCCGGCCAGGTTTCGCCGCGAAACGCGAACGCGAGCGACTCGGGGCCGGGCGTGGCGGGTGCGGGCCATGACGAGACGCCGAGGCAGGGCAGAACCTCCGGGTCTTCGGCAGTCTCGGCAAACCCGAAGAACGGGCGACCTAGGCCGTGATGGGTGCCGACAAGCCACAGCACAAGGGCGGGGTCGTTCGCCTGGAAGTGGGGGTGCGCGAGGCACAGGCGCACGGACTGTGCCTCGTGTCGCCAGTGTGGCGGCAGTCCCGCCATCTGCCAGGCGCGGGCGGACGCCCGCGCGCTTTTCGCAAGGGGGACGGGCGGCACGTTCCAGTCATCGCCGCCGGCGAGCATGGCCTGGAAACGCCGATCGGCCTTGCCGGCGTCGTGCAGGCGGGCCGCGAGAACGACATCCTCGACCGTGGCTGCGTCCAGCCCGAGCGTTGCCGCAGCGTCACCGGCGACCTTGGCGACGGCTTCGCTGTGTTGGTCCAGCAAGACACTGCATGGCGCGCTGTGACTGCCGGCGTCGTCTTCCGTGGACGGAAAGGAGACGGCGTGGCGGGCAGGCTGTTGGGCGGCAGCGCTCCAGACGAGCACGGCGCCGCCGGCAGACGCGAGCCCCGGCGGATAGGCATGCACGGCGAGTCCGCCGGGCGCTTCGGCCAGCGCGGCGAGGGCCGATCGGATAGAGCGCTGCGGAGAGGCCGGCCGGTCGGCTTCGGGCGTCAGTTCCTCGCGAACGCGGGAGGCGAAGTCTGGTTCGATCGGCATGTCGCCTCTGTCGAGAAGAGTGACGAGCCGGCGCCAGTCTTCGGCGCTATACACCACGTCCCGGCTCACGCGCACGGCGACACGCCGGGACACGAAGGGAGCGGCGGCCCGGTCGGCCACGTCGCGCACCGGAGCTCGGCTTCCGGGATGCCAGCCGTACCGGTCGCAGCCGCCAAGCTCGGCCGGCAGCACGAGCACGTCGCCGGGACGAATCTCGGTGGCGGCAACGAGGCCCGTGGCGCCGGCGTCGGTTCCGGCCCAGCGGAAGGCGACGAAGCGCCCGCTGCGGTCCGGATTGTCGTCTTGGTGTTGCCCCGGGATGTCCGCCACCGCGCCGGCCTGCGGGCGACGATCGGCGAGGAAGGCCCGCGCCGCCGCGACGGGAACCTGCACGGCCTCGGCCGCTTGCGGCGGCATGAGGGCGACGATGCGGGAGAGCGCCTCGGCGTGGGCGGCTCGGAGGTCCGTCAGGGCGATGTCCGCGCGCCAGACGAGAGATACGTCTCCAGCCGCGGCACCCTTGCCGTGGAAAAACAGGCTGACGTCGGGGTCGGCGCCCGGCGCCGGCGATGTCTGCGACCACAGATCGAGGTAGGCAGGCATCAGAACCGGCGCGTCGTCGCGTTGGGTGGACAGCGCGGCGCCTTCCTCTGCCGTAAGGGTCGCGAGCGGGCCGGTGCCACCGAGGTCGATTGTGTCGTCGGCGCCGAGCTCCTTGCACTTCTCCCAGGTGCGCCGGATGCGGTCGCCGTAGACGGGATCGGGAGACCGGCCGACATCCTCGCCAAGGGCGAGGATCCACGCCGGCGCCCGGATGTCCCGACCGCCGCGGTTGAGCCTGCCTGCGCGCTGACGCAATGCGTCGAGGGGCGCCGCCTGCGTGACCAGCGCGTCGAGATCGATGTCGACGGCCGCTTCGATGCCCTGGGTTGCGACGATCACGAGCGGCCTTGCGTTGGCGCGTTCCGGCGCACCGGTGCGGAAGGGGGCCAGCCGCTCCGCGACGGATGACTCGCTTTCCACGCTGCGGCACCGGCCGATCAGCAGTACGGCGTCGAAGTCGTCGCGCCCGCGCAGCTCCTCGAACAGCCGCCGTGCAAGGTCTGCCCGGTTTGTCACCACGGCCAAGGCGCAGTTCGCGACGCCTTGCTGCGCGAGGTTTTGCCTTGCCGCGAGCACGCACTTGAAGAAGGCCGGGCCGGCGGGTCGGTTACGGGGCACCTTGACCATCGAGGCGGGCTTTCGCGCGCGGAGGCGACGTACCAGCACGGGGTTGTGGAGGTCCGCGTCGGACAGGGCCAGCTTCCGTCGGGCTTGTCCGTCCTTGGCCGACGGGGGTGTTGCGGCCATGAGGACGGTTCGCGTATCCGCGCGCCCGTAGGTGCGGATCGCCTCAAGCGTCTGCAGGAAGGGTTCTGCCGCGTGTGCCTCGTCGATCAGGACGAGCGTGTTCTGGCCGAGGAGTCCTGCGTGCACGGGGCGCATTCGCGCCGAGACCCCGTAGCCTCGGTGGAGCAGGCGCGAGCCCACCTGGTCGACGGTGGAGCAAAGCACCACCGGCTGCGTCGGCGTGCGCGCCCACTCGGGTTCCAGCGGCACGCCTCCGCGCAAGCGCTGCGCGACCAGCGGCCGGTCCGGCGACTCGGCGAGACTGCCCAGGCGTCGTGCAACCTCGGCGACGACCTCCCGCCCCTTGGGTCCTTTGGCGGCGTTGGCCGGTTGGGCAAGCGCCGCGGCCAGTTGGCACGCATGCGCGAAGGTGTGGTCCATCACCAGATGCCGGTCCACGACGGTGCAGATGCGAAGCGCGGCCCGACCCGGCGTGTGATGTCGCAGGGCAAGGTGGAAGACGGCAGCGTCCACGGCCACGGTCTTGCCCGCCCCGGACGGAAGGTGCAGCAGGTCGGGCCACGCGTCGGTCGCCGCGAGTTCGTCCACGAGCCGCTGCTGCCAGGGAAACGGCGCGTGTCCGTGCACGGCGACGAGGAATTCTGCGAAGTGCTGCGCGCGGAGATGCATGCGTTACGCGCACTCGGTTCGGCGGTCGATCCCTCGCAACAGGCCCAGCCCGCTGAAGCGCGCTGCGCCAAGCAGCACCGGTCCGCACACCGGTGCGTCGAACTCGATGAGCACGTGCACGACGGCCCGCGTGGCAAACGGTGGCGGCACATGCCAGCGCGACCACGGGGGCTTGGCGGGGGCGCGCGCGGGTGGAATCTCTGCGAAGGCGGCGTCGTTGCCGATGCGGATCCGCTCGTGACTCGGGCGTGGCAGTCCTTGGCGTTCGCAGCTGCGGGCGACCATTTCCCGCGCCTCGCGGTCGGGATCGCGCTTCAGGTGCCGGTCGAGAACGACCGGCGTCACGCTCGCCCACACTCGCGATGGTGCGGCGTAGGGGTCGAACTGAAGCGACCGGACGGTGTTCGATCCGGCCGGCGAGAGGTCGATGGGTGCCGGCAGGGGCCTGCCACGGAGCCTGAGCAGGCGTCGTTCGTGTCCCTCGTCGTAATCCGTGACGGCCTCGAATGCGGCCCGAAACTTGGCACCGTCGAGCGGCGAGGAGCCGCTGCGTGGCGGAATCAGGGCGTAGCCGAACACCCGGGCGTCGGCGTGGCGGTGGCCGACGAACGCCATGGGCTGGATGGCGAGGTGGGGTGCCCGCGTCGGCGATCCGCCGGGCGCGTGACCGGAGATGCTCTCGGGAATCCGATCTTCGCCGACGGTGCGGCGGTAGCCGCTCATGAGGGCGTGGCGCAGCTTGCGGCAGACGATGGCGGAGGCACGGATGTCGGGCGCTTCGCCGATCGCTTCGAGAATCAGCGGCCCCGTGCCCTGGAACAGCGGCTGCGGTGGCGGCGGTGGGTTCGAGGTGGCGGTCGGTATCACCGGACGGGTCGGGTTGTGGGCGTGTGCCGCCGTCAGCTCCCGCAGTCGACCGGGATGCATGCGGGTGCGCGCGCGCTGCGGCGCGTGGCATCCTGCGTCTCCACCCACGAGGAACCGGCAGCGCACGAGACTGGCCGAATGCCCGAGGTACGTCACATCGCGCGCGACGGCGTTGAGCGCGTCGAGGTGCGTGTGGTCGGAACAGCCCTCCCAGACGACGCGCATGACGGGATCGTAGGGCCGCGCCACCGGAAACCGGCGCGGCAGGCGTCTGCGAAGAGGGGGAAAGACGTCCCGTGCGGTCTTGGCTCGCGACGTGGTGGCGTCGTTGGGTGGGACGAACACATCAGGCGCGGATCGGACCTCGGAACCGCTGGCGTGGATCTTGGGCGCCGGCTGCCGCTCCAGCCACTCAAGCGCGGCCGTTTCCTCGGGCCGCTCGCCGCGGGCCGCCCACGACGCCACTAGGGCGGAGAAGGCGCGATCCGGCTGGGGAGGCCAATCCGCCGCTACGGCGGCGGGGCCGGTCGATCCACGGTAGGTGCCGGTGAGGAACTCGATCTCGAGCACGAGGTTGCCCGGTTGGCGCCGCGTCATCCGAGGGCAAGCTTCCGACTGCGGCGCACGACCTCCACCAGCTTGGGTTGGGGCGTGAGCCGGAGGGAGCGGAAGCGGAACCCTGCCTCAGTGGCGCGTTCGTAGGCGTCGTCGTACCGCTCCCGCAGCGCACCTGGATCGAGCGGCACGGGGTCGGTGGTGCCGTCCACATGCACGCATTCCATCGGTGCGACGGCCTCGGGCACGAGGTCGCATCGGGAGCGCAGCGCGTAGCCCTGCGCGTCCTGCCCGGCGAGGGCGATGAGAGCCAGCAGTGCGAGCATTTCGCGTGCCACGGCGCTTCGCTCCTCGCCGCCGAAGTGCAGGCGCCGCAGGCCGGCGAGAGAAAGCACGGCGCGGTGCTCCACAAAGGCGCAGGTGACGCCGAGCGGCTCGATGGTGGGGGCGATGTTGCCGTGGTTGACTTCGGAGGGGCGCACCGGCCTTGCCTTCTCGCCAGCGGTGTCCCTGTCCGTGGACCAATCCGTCGCGCTCTTGAACACCTCGACGCCCCGCAGGATGCCGAGGGGGTCCAGGCGACTGCCCGTGCGTCGCGCAGCCGAGACGACTGCCACCTCGCCCGAACGCGGTTCCGTTTCGTCAACCGGCACGTCGATGCCCATGACTTCCGACACGAGGACGCGGGCGAATTTCGCGCCCAGGCCCCCGCCTTCGCCTTGGCTGTGCCATGCACCGAAAAGGAGTGCCGTGGGGGAGAGCTCGAAAAGTGCTGTAGCGTCGGCGGGACTCGCCGCAGCGACGCGCCTGCCTTCGGTGCTCTGCATGAAAGGCTCTTCGCCATGCAGGCTGTCGCGCAGGATAGCGTCGTAAATCCGGTGCGGGGCGTCAAGCGACGTGACTTCCGTGATCGGTTGCAATCCCGCGTTGCCGAAATCTACCGTTACGTAAGGAAGGCGGAGGCCGTCCCGCGCGGCGCGGAGCAGCGCTTCCTCAAGGCGATTCGCCTGGCTTTGGACGCTGTCGACGAGCACGGTCCAAACGGCTTGGCCGTCGAACTGGCGGCGCTCGAACACATGGCGCGGCGCAGGGTTGCGTCCCTCGCCGGGGTAGGTGGGCGGAAAGACCTTGTCGCCCGCTCCGCCGACGGGCTGCAAGCGCTGTACCCGGCGGATCGCGGCGTCGTTGGCGATGGCTTGTTGGAGCTGGAACATACCGGGCGTTTCGTGGAAGTTTCGCAGGCGCGGACATTGGCTCGAATCGTACACACACTTTTCTCGCCAGACGACCGCGCACGGAACCCGCAACGGCGACCGCGTGCCACTTGCACCACTGTCCTCCGGCGAAGTGGGGCGGAGGCCACGACCGCCTTTCAACGCACGGGAGGGTGCAGTTGCCTCGGAGTGGGGTTGGGGTGTCAGGGTGTTGCACCACGCGACCTGCACGATCTGCCGGAAACGCGACGGAGAATGTCGCGCTTGGGGAACAGGAGGTGTGGTG
>VXSY01000034.1 GCA_009837725.1 Gammaproteobacteria bacterium
ACGAACCTCACGGTCCCACGTCCCGAAAGTCCGGAATGTCTCTGAACCTCGACAGGTTGACCATCTTGGTCTTGGGATCGAGCTCCCCTTCGCTGCGCTGGATGCTCGCCCGCCAAGAGTGCTCGCGGCCGGCGAAGCGTGCAACGAGGGTGACGTCGAGGGCGAGATTGCCAAAGCCCTCGCCCAAGTCGAGCGGCAGGAACGCGAGGTCGTCGTCGTGCACCGGCAGGCGGACTTCTGCAAAGTCCACCGAATACATGCTGGCAACGGTCTCGCCTCGGCTCACGAACTGCCCAGGATCGACGCTCTCGCTGCGCACGCGGCCATCGTAAGGTGCAACGAGACGCGTGCGTTCTAGGTCACGCTCGGCGCGGCGGAGCAGCACCCGTGCCTCGTCCACGGAAGCGCGGCCCACGAGCAATCGGTTGCGGGCGTCGTCCTTGTTCGACTCGCTGCCGGCCTGCGTTGCGGCGAGTTCCTCCTGGCGGGCATAGGCGCGCTCGGCACTGGCGAGTTCGCTGAGCGCAGACTTCAATCGCGCCTGCGACTGCGCCACAGCCACGGCGTAGTCCACCTGCTCGATCTCGACGAGCACGTCGCCCTTGGCGAAGAAACCGCCGGACACCATGGTGTCGGCCACGGCGACCACGCGCCCGGCAACCTCCGCCACCAGCCGGCTCTCGGTCTTCGGCACCACCGTGCCGAACGCGCTGACCATCATGCGCACGGGGCCCGAGGCAACCTCCACCACCGGCACGCTCGGCAACGTCTCGGCGGCGACTTGCGGTTCCAACCTTGGCCGGGTGGCCATGATCAAGGCGGCAAGGAAGATGGCGCCGAGCGCCACCGCGACCGGGCCGAGGTGGCGTCGAAGCGCCGCCAGGAAACGCGCCACGCGGCCCATGTCAGGCCAATGCGTCGCTGGTTGCGAGCCGACCCGGCAGGCGTCGGCTGACGCCCTCGGCCATCGTCAGGATGGCCGGCACGAGGAACAGGATGGCGACGCTCGCGGCGACGAGACCGCCGATGAGGCTGATGACGATGGGCAGCAAGACTCTCGAAGTCGCCTCCGACGGAACGTAGAGAATCGGCAGCAAGCCGATGAAGGTTGTCACCGTGGTCAGGACGATGGGCCGGAACCGCTCGCGCACGGCGGAGCGGACGGCTTGTGCCGCCGACTCGTCGGATTCGGCGCGGATGGCGTAGTAGCGGTCCATGAGCAGCAGGGTGTCATTGACCGCCACGCCCGTCGCCGCGACGACGCCGATGAAGGCGGCAAAGTAGAGGTGATAGCCGAGGATCAAGTGCAGGAACACGGCTCCTGCAAGGGCCATCGGCACCGTGGCGAGGATCACCAGCGGCCGTCCGAAGCTCTTGAACTGAAATGCGATCAGGATGTACATCACCAAGAGGGCCAAGGGTGCCGTGTAACCGAGGGTGGCGAGGCCCTGGATGAACGCGCCGGCGTCGCCGGTGAATCGATGCGCGAGGCCAGGGTAACGCGCAGCGAGTTGCGGCAACGCCTCGGCGCTGAGCTGCCTCGTCACGGCAGTGGCCGTGATCACGGTGCTGTCCACCCGCGCACGAACCTCTGCGGCGCGCAGGCCATCAACGCGCATCAGCAGCTCCGGCTGCTGCGCCTCGATGACTTCCACCGCCTCGGTCATCGGAATCTGGCCCCCCGCCGGCAGGTCGAGACGCTCGTCGAGCAAGTCCGCAAGGCTGCCACGGCGGGCCCCTGGGTACCCCACCGTCACCTTCACCTCGTCGCGACCGCGTTGGTTGCGTTGCACCTCTGTGCCGAAAAAGCGGGCGCGAAGCTGGCCGCCCAGCGCGCGGGCGTCGAGCCCAGCCGCTTCGCCGGCCGCCGTCAGCTTGAGTTCGTAGTGGCGCTTGCCTCGGTCCAGGGTGTGATCCACCTGGAAGACGCCCGGGGTTCGATCCAAGGTTGCCGCGAGTTCATGGACGGCCGGCGCCAGCACTGCCTCGTCGGGATGCAGCAGGGCAAGCGTCAGGTCATAGGATTCGGCCGCCCCGCTCGACGAGATGATCAAGGAGCCGCCTTGCCCCAGATCGCCGACATTGTTACGCCAATGTCCTGCCACTTGCTCCGGCGTCATGCTGCGCTCCGCATCGGGCGTGAGCCGCAACGTGACGCCGGCGACGTTGGTTTCGAACTGCCCTCCAAGCAGGCTGGTTCTGCTGGGCCGGGTGAAGTAGTGGCCCACCACCATGCCGGTCTGGGCGATGGGTCGTTCCTCGATTGCGTCGTTGGCGCGCTCCGCTGCCGCGACGAGCTTGCGAGCACCGGCCTCGGTCACCGCAAGCGGCGTGCCAGCGGGATAGGTCAGTCGAGCCAGCACTCGGTCTGACGCACGATTGGGCTGATAGCCGATCGACACCACCCCAGCCGCCACAAGCGTCAATGCGGCCACGGCGACGCCAACGGCGGCGAGCACGGTCCAGCGTGGATTGCGAACCGCCAGATCAATCGCCGGCAAGGCGCGCTCGTCACGAAAGCGGTCCAGTCCCCGACGCAACCTCGCCTGCACGGCCGACAGCGGCCACCGGCTCCACTCCTGGCCGTGCGCCAAATGGGTCGGCAGGATGAGAAAGGCCTCCGCCATCGACATCGCCAGGGTCAGTATGACGACGATGGGCAGCACATTGAGCACTTGCCCAATGGCGCCCTCGGTAAAGAACGCCGGCACCGTGGCGATCATGGTGGTCGCGATTCCGAGCGCCACGGGTCGGAACACGCGTCGGGCACCGGACACTGCCGCGTCCGCACCGGCAAGGCCAAGCTCTCGCTGCCGGGCGATGCTCTCGCCGACCACCACCGCGTCGTCCACGACGATGCCGACCACGACCACGAGCGCGAACAGCGTTGCGGCGCTGATTACGAGGTCGAATGCCGGAAACAGCAGCAGCGCTCCCAGAAACGAGGTGGGCACGCCCAGAGCCACCCACATGGCCAGACGCAGATCGAGCACCAGTGCAAGCGCAACTGCCACGAGAGCCGTCGCGATGATGCCGGCGTAGAGCACCGAATTGACGCCATCCAGGGTGTTCAGCAGGATGTCGTGCCAGACGGACACTTGAACGCCGGCCGGGGGCTCGTAGGATTCGAGCATGGTCCGTACGGATTCGACGACCTCGATGTCGGTAACCGCTTCCGAATAGTGCTTCACGGCGACGAGCACCGCCGGGATGCCATCTACCTCGGTCATGGCGCCGGTGTCCTGAAGCTCGTCGCGCACCGTGGCGACATCGCCGAGATGGACGGTGCCGCCGCCGGGGCGGGCCAGCAGCACGACCTCTTCGAGTTCCCCGGCCGTTCGACGCCGCTCGCGCACCCGAGGCACGACGCCCCCCACGCTGGTCCATAGTTCGCCGGTTGAGCGGTCGAGGGAAGTCGCGGCCAGCTTGCGGACGATGTCGGATATGTCCAGGCCAAACTCGTCCAGCGCTTCCTCGTTCACCTCAACCCGCAGCTCCCGGTTCGGTGCGTAACGAAGCTCCACATCCGATACGTTGGGCAGCGCCAGCAGATGCTCGCGCAGGTCTTCCGCAGCGCGACGCAGGTAAAGCGGCGAGGCGGACCTCGACGACACAGCGAACATGATCTTGGTGCTCGCGTCGGCGGTTCTCATGACGAATTCGGGGCGCTCGGCGCTGCGCGGTGGAAACGCCTCGATCGGGCTCACCGCCGCCCGCGCGTCTTCGAGCACGCGCTCGCTGTTGCCGCTAGGCGCGACGTGCAGAGTCACCTCGCCAAAGTTGGCGGTGGCGCGCGAGGCGATCCAGGCGACGTCACCGACACCCCTCAGCCCCTGTTCGAGCCGCTTGGTGATGCGCTCTTCCACTTCGGCCGGGCTGGCGCCGGGATACGGCACCGTCACGTGAATCTGCTTCCAGTCGATCTCCGGGAGGTAGAGCACATCGAGCCGGGTCACCGCCAGCAAGCCGCCGACGACGAGGAGAACCATCAGCACATTGCCGGCCACCCGATTGCGAACGAAACGGGCGATCCAGCCGCTCCCACCAGCCAAGTCGGTGGCCGGCGTGGGCGCCGATGCATCGCCCGGAACGTCGCTCATGCGGCACCTTCGCTGGCGATGGCCGCGCCCATGCCCCGACGTTCCGCGAGCTCCTCCGCCACCAGCATGACGGCCGGCACGAGGAAGAGCACCGCCGCGCAGGAAGCGACCAGCCCGCCGAGCACGCTCACCGCGAACGGCACCAGCGTCCCCTGCATCGCCTCCGACTCGATGTACAGCACCGGCAACAGTGCAACCACCGTGGTGATGGTGGTCATGAGGATCGGGCGAAAGCGCTGCCGAACCGCGCCGCTGACTGCCGCCACCGCCGGAATGTCGGCGCTGGCGCGGATCGAGGAATAGCGGTCCATGAGCAACACGGTGTCGTTGATGGCGAGCCCGAGCACAGCGACGATGCCCAGCAGTGACGCCAGGTTCATGGCATAGCCGAGCACCAGGTGTGCGAGCACGGCGCCGGCGGCGGCGAGCGGCATCGCCGTGAGGACGATGAGTGGCTGGCCATAGCTGCGCAGGAGCACGGCCAGCACCATGTACATGGCGAGCAACGCCAGCGGCACCGTGAAGCTGAGCGACTCGAAGTTGCCGGCGATGTCGGCGGTGGGCCCGGTGGCGGCGTAGGAGAGGCCCGGATAGCGAGCGAGCAGTTGCGCGATCCCGCCCTCCTCGAGTTGCGCCATCACACCGGTGGCCGCCGTCTCGTTGGCATCCACCTGTCCACCCACCTCGGCGGAACGAACGCCGTCAACGCGCACCACCGCATCGAACTCGTGCGTCTCGACCACATTGGCCGCCACCGCAAGCGGGATTGCGGCTCCACCCGGCAGGTTGATGCGCTCGTTGGCAAGTTCCGCCAGGTCCGCCCGCCGCTCTGCCGGATAGCGCACCATGACCTTGACCTCGTCGCGACCCCGCACGATGCGCTGTGCCTCCGCGCCGAAGAAGCGGTTGCGGAGCGCCCCTGCCAAGAGGCGCGGCGTCAATCCGGCGGCTTCGCCGACATCGTTGATTTCGATGTCGAAGTGGCGCTTGCCGCCCGACAGCGAGTTGCGCACCGCCAGCGTGCCGGGAGCCTCCTGCACCAGCGCATGCAAGTCGTCGATTGCTGCGCGCAACGTGTCTGCATCTGGGTGCGAAAGCGCGATGCGGAAGTCGTCGCTGGCCCCGCGGAGCTTGGTGCCGAAGGCCAGTCGTTCGACGCCGGCGACATTGCCGATGCGACTGCGCCATTGTGCCTCTACCGCCGCTGCCGATACCGAGCGAGAGGACTCCGCCTTGAGCCGCAACCGCACGGCGGCGACGTTGCTGCGATAGGCGTCTCGGTCGCTCGTGAAATCCATCAAGGGCGGGAATCGATGCCCTACCACCAGAGCTACGGCGTCGATCGGCGTGCCGGGCAGAGCACGGTTGGTCTCGGCGGCCGCCCGGACAAGCTGGCGCGCGCCGGCCTCGCTGACGGCAGGAGGCGTTCCCACCGGGAAGGTGATGTCTGCCTCGACCGTGTTCACCTCGAACTCGCCGAGACCGCCAAGTCGCACGACACCGGTGCCAACCGCCAGCGCAGAAAGGGCGACGATGGCGATGCCAATCGCGAGGGACCAGGCCGGATGCCGCACCGCCGTGCCGATGGCCGGAACCGCGGTGCGGTCGCGGAAGTCGTCGATGCCGACGCGAAGCCGGCGCTGGATCGCCGACATGGGCCAGCGACTCCAGTTGCTTCCGTGCGCCAAGTGCGACGGCAGGATCAGGAATGCATGCACCAAGGACACCGCCAGCACCAGCAACAGCGCTGGCGCCACGTTCAGCAACTGCCCAGCCAGTCCGTCCAGAAACAGGAGCGGCAGCACGCCGAGCATGGTGGTGCCGACGGCCACCACGAGCGGCCAAAACACGCGCCGGGCGCCCTCGATTGCCGCTGCGGCGCCAGCAAGGCCCGCTTCGCGCTGCCGGGCGATGTTCTCACCCACCACCACGGCGTCGCCGACGACGATGCCGATTGCGAGGATGAGCGCGAACAGCGTGGCGAGATTGATGGTGAGGCCAAGCACTGGGAAAAGCAGCATGGCGCCGAGGAAAGCCGTCGGCAGGCCCAGCGCGATCCAGAAGGCGAGGCGGAAGTCGAAGGCCAGCGCCAGCACGATGAAAACCAGCGCAAGGCTCAACAGCCCAGTGTTCACCAAGGCGTTGATGCGGGTGCTCAAGTCTGCCGAACCGTCGTCCCAGATGGACACCGTCGCGCCGGCAGCAGCCTCGTAGCTCGCCAGGAATGCGCGGGTTTCGGCGGCGAGGTCGATTTCGGAGGCGTTGCCCTTGGCGCGTGCGGAAAGGAACAGCGCCGGTACGCCGTCGAGTTCCGACACCGGGCGGATGTCGCCGAAGCCATCGCGGACGGTGGCAACGTCCTTGAGCCGCACCGTTGCGCCGTTCGGTCGCGCCATCAGCACGATGTCCGCAAACTCCTCGCCGCGGTGACGGCGCTCGTCCACCCGCAGCATCAGGCTGCCGGCTTCGGTGTGCAGCTCACCGGACGTGAGATCCGCCGACGCATTGCGCACGGTGGACACTACTCCGGCGATTGTGAGGCTATGCTCCCGCAGCGCCTCTTCAGACAGTTCGATGGTGATCTGGCGTTCGGCCGCCCAATCGATCTCGGCAGAAGCGACGCTCGGCAGCATGAGCAGGGCTTCCCGCAAGTCCTCGGCAGCGAGCCGGAGGCCCTCGGCGGCGAGGGATTCGGAGGTGACGGCAAGGGTCAGCGGCGGCACCCGCGCAGCGTTCCGGCCACGACCTGTGGCTGCTCGGCATCAGGTGGCGGAAAAGCCTCGATGCGGTCGACGGCGGCACGAACGTCCTCAAGCACTTGTGCGGTATCGGCCAGCGGCTCCACGTCCACGACCACCGTGGAGGTGCCGGCCACGGAACGAGCCGTGACGCGGCTCGCCCCTTCTATGCCCTGAAGACGCTCCTCAACCCGCCGGGTGATGCTCGCGTCCACTTCGTCAAGGTTGGCGCCGGGGTAGGGCACCGTGACGACAACCTGCTTGAGGTCCACATTCGGCAACAGTTGCCGGTTGAGCCCGCTGGTGGCGAATATGCCGCCGCCGAGCACCAGCACCATGAGCAGGATGGCGGCGACGCGGTTGTTGACGACGCTGGCGATCAGGCGAGTCGCCGCGCCTCGGGCATCGGCTTCAGCCGCGCCCGCCCCTGGGGCGGGTTCGGCGCCGCTTGCGTCGCTCATCATCGATCACCGGCGGCGACGGCCACGACGGCCAAACCCGGCTGCTCGTCGGGAACCGCACCGACCACGACGCCCTCGCCGGCGTCGAAGGCGGCCACCACCCAGCCCTCGTCGGTGCGTCCAAGGGTGCGCGGCACGAGGCGCTCGAGCTTGCCGTCCTGCACGATCCAGACGCTGTCGTCGGTTCGGTGCGCCGCGTCCGGCAGCAGGAAGGCATTGTCGAACGCGGGGCCGGGGATCGCGACCAGCGCGAAGGTTCCGGGCATCGGCAAGTTGTCCACGCCCTCGGCGAAGTCAAGAAACAACGCTGCGAGCCGCGTCTTCGGTGCCAAAACCGGGGACTGCCGCGTGACTACCGCATCGAATCGTCGCCCCCCGGCCCACACGGTGGCGGCGCGGCCACGGGGGTCGTCGAGATAGGCGAGGTCGCCGGTGGCAATGGGGGCGCGCACCTCGACGTCACCGGTGCGGAACACGGTGGCCACCGGGCCGGGGCCGACGCGTTCACCCGCCGCAACGGAGGCGACGATTACCGTGCCGTCGAAGGGCATCGACACGCGCGTGTCAGCGAGCCGCGTCTCGGCCAGCTTTACGTCTGCCTCCAAGGCTTGGACCCGGCCCTCAAAACGCTGGATTGGCCCGAGCCGCGCGATGCTTGGCGGCACGTCTTGGCCCGGATTGGCGCGTCGAAACTGCGCCGATTCGTATGCGCCCTTGTCCCGCTGTTTGCGCAGGCGCCCCTGTGCCGCGCTCAGGTTCGCGCGGGCACGGTCGAGCCGCAGCTCGTAATCCGCTGGATCGATTTGCAGCAGCGTCTCGCCAGCACGGAAGGTGCCCCCGGAGCGCAACGACGCCGACACGTCCATCACCTGTCCGCTCGATCCGGGTTGCACGCGCACCTTCTTGCGGGCATCGACACCCCCCGTGAGGGACACCGTCAGTGAGCGTGCCCCTGCGGTCGGCTGCACGACGGTGACGGTTGGCGCTTCGGCCCCACGCACGGGCGTGTCGTCATATTCCGGCACCTGCGGCGCGCGAGCAAAGTAAATGCCCACGAGCACGACAAGGACCACGACCCCAACCTGCAGCCAGCCAAGCCAGCTACGCGCTTCCTCTACCGGCTCGGCCATGTCCCCTCCCTCCAACCAATCCGTAAGCCCCAACGTAGCACGGCTCAGCCGGGGTGGGAACTTCCACGCATCCAATCGTCTAACACGTTGATGTACGTCGGATTCACATCGAAGCCGAGTCAACACCAACCGGCGCGCCGTGAGAATCGCGTCGGAGCGAGGGCCTGTCAGGCTCCCCGCGCCGAAGGCAAATCAACCAAGGGCCAGAAGGTGTAACTAGTGTACTGTCTCCAATAGAACAGGTTTTATGACGCATCGGCGATTGCGGTT
>VXSY01000270.1 GCA_009837725.1 Gammaproteobacteria bacterium
TGTCAGGGGCGGCAACGTGCGTAATGGCGGGGATTTGCGCTATGATTCGGCGGCAACAACAAGCTGATCGCGAGACCAGCCCTGTCGATGAACTCCGATCGTCCGGTCAATCTTCCGCTGCCGAGTCTGTTCTTGAACATGCCGGTGACTGCGGTGACTTCCATCCTGCATCGGTTGAGTGGGGTGGCGTTGTTCTTGGGGGTCATCTACGTTTTCTACTTGGCCGAGCTTGCGCTCGAGAGCGCCGCCGGCTTCGATGAGGCGGCGCGGATCGTGGCGACGCCGCTCGGCAAGCTCGGGCTTTGGATCGTGCTGGCGGCGCTGGCGTTCCATTTCCTCGCCGGCATCCGGCACCTCTTGCTCGACTTCCACGTTGGCGACTCGCTGCGCGGCGGCCAGGTCGGAGGCTGGATCACCTTCGTGCTGACGCTGGCGGCGGTGATTGTTGCGGGGGCATGGCTTTGGTAACCAACGTCACGAGCTTTGGCCGCACGGGCCTTTCGGATTTCGTGCTGCAGCGCGTCACGGCGCTCGTGCTGGGCGCATACGGGCTGTGCATCGTTGGCTTCTTTGCCGTTGCCGATGTGAGCCATGCGAGCCTGGCGGCGTTTTTGGCCGGCACCGCGATGCGCTGGTTCTCCACCGCCGCGGTGGTGGCGCTTGGCGTCCATGCCTGGATCGGCATGTGGACGGTGGGCACCGACTACATCCGGCAGCATGCCTTCGGCGCCGGGCTCGGCGGCAGCGCCTTTGGCCTCCGACTCATCTATCAGTTCGGCTGCGTGGCGGCCATCGTCGTGTACATGGCCTGGTCGGTCACCATCATTTGGGGACTGGCATGAGTCGTTTGCGACGGATGGAGTTCGACGGCCTCATCGTCGGCGGCGGCGGCGCCGGGATGCGGGCGAGCCTGCAACTGGCGCAATCGGGCCTTAGAACCGCCGTGCTCTCCAAGGTGTTCCCCACGCGCTCGCACACCGTCTCCGCCCAAGGCGGCATCACTTGCGCCATCGGCAGCGAAGACCCGGACGACGACTGGCGCTGGCACATGTACGACACCGTCAAGGGGTCGGACTACATCGGCGACCAAGACGCCATCGAATATATGTGCAGCGTTGGCCCGCAGGCGGTGTTCGAGCTCGAACACATGGGGCTGCCGTTCTCGCGCACGGAGACGGGGCGCATCTACCAGCGTCCGTTCGGCGGCCAGTCCAAGAATTTCGGCAAAGGCGGCCAGGCGTCGCGCACATGCGCTGCGGAAGATCGCACCGGCCACGCCCTGCTGCACACGCTCTATCAGAACAACTTGCGGGTCGGCACGACGTTCCTGTCGGAATGGTTCGCGGTGGACCTCGTCACCAACGCCGACGGCGCGGTGGTGGGCGTGGTGGCTATCGAGATCGAATCCGGCGAGGTGGTCTTCATCCAGTCGCGGGCGACGATCCTCGCCACCGGCGGCGCCGGTCGCATCTACGCCAGTACCACCAACGCCCTGATGAACACCGGCGACGGCGTCGGCATGGCCTTGCGCATCGGCGTGCCGGTGCAGGACATCGAGATGTGGCAGTTCCACCCCACCGGCATTCACGGCGCCGGCGTGCTGGTGACCGAGGGTTGCCGCGGCGAGGGCGGGTATCTCATCAATGCCGATGGCGAGCGGTTCATGGAACGCTACGCGCCGACGGCCAAGGACCTGGCGGGGCGGGACGTGGTGGCCCGCTCCATGATTCTTGAACTCCTCGACGGCCGAGGCGCGGGGCCGGACAAGGATCACGTGCTGCTCAAGCTCGATCATTTGGGCGCAGATGTATTGAACGCGCGCCTGCCTGGCATTCTCGAACTCTCGCGCACCTTCGCCCATGTGGACCCGATCACCGAACCCATCCCGGTAGTGCCCACCTGCCATTACATGATGGGCGGCATCGCCACTAACGTGGACGGTCAGGCACTCACCCAGGATGCAAACGGGCAGGATGTGGCGGTGGAGGGCCTCTACGCCGTCGGCGAGGTGGCCTGCGTTTCGGTACACGGCGCCAATCGTCTCGGCGGCAACTCCCTCTTGGACCTCGTGGTCTTTGGCCGTGCCACCGGCATCCACATCGAGGAAGTCATGCGCCAAGGCGTCTCGTACCGCGAACCGGGCGACGACGACCTCGACCGCGCCACCTCCCGCCTCAGCCGCTGGGACGAATCCTCCGCCGGCGAAGGCGTCGCGGAACTGAAGCGCGAGCTGCAAAACACCATGCAGGTGAACTTTGGCGTCTTCCGCACCGAGGAACACATGGTGGCGGGCATTGAGACCCTCAAGGACTTGCGCCAGCGCATCGGCGCCGCCCACCTGCCCGACAAGAGCCGCGCCTTCAACACCGCCCGGCTCGAAGCGCTCGAACTCGACAACCTGCTGGAAGTGGCCGAAGCCACCGCCATCGTTGCGGAAGGACGGCGCGAGAGTCGCGGCGCCCATGCCCGCGACGACTACCAGGAGCGGGACGACGAGAACTGGCTGTGCCACTCGCTGTACTTCCCGGAGGATGGCCGGGTGGCCAAGCGCGGCGTCAATTTCGCGCCGAAGACGATGGAGGCGTTCCAGCCGATGGAGCGGAAGTACTGAACATGAAAGTCAGCATCTATCGCTTTGACCCCGACGCCGACGAGAAGGCGCACTTGCAGGATGTGGAAGTCGAGCTGCCGGAGGGCCGCGACTTGATGGTGCTCGACGTGCTCGAACTCGCCAAGAGCCGCGACCCTTCCATCGCCTACCGCCGTTCCTGTCGCGAGGGCGTGTGCGGCTCCGACGGCATGAACATCAACGGCAAGAACGGCCTCGCCTGCATCACTCCCGTTTCGGAGGCGGCGCGGGGGGGCAAGCTGGTGCTGCGGCCCCTGCCGGGATTGCCGGTGATCCGCGATCTGGTGGTGGACATGAGCGCCTTCTTCCGCCAGTACGAGCGGGTCAAGCCGTATCTCATCAACGACGCGCCGCCCCCGGCTGAGGAACGGCTGCAATCGCCGGAAGACCGCGCCAAGCTCGATGGCCTCTACGAGTGCATCCTCTGCGCCTGCTGCTCCACCTCCTGCCCGTCGTTCTGGTGGAACCCCGACAAGTTCGTGGGGCCGGCTGGCCTCCTGCAGGCCTACCGCTTCCTCGCCGACAGCCGCGACACCGCCACCGAGGAACGTCTGGCGGACCTTGAAGACCCGTTCAGCGTCTTCCGCTGCCGAGGCATCATGAACTGCGTCAACGCCTGCCCAAGGGGCCTCAACCCCACCCGCGCCATCGGCAAGATTCGCTCCATGCTCCTCACCGAGGCCACCTGAAGGGCGCCGTCGCCGCCGAGGCTGCGCTCAAGGAGGAGAGCAAGATGCCCGAGTCCTTCGTCGAACGCATGAGGCGCAGCTCCCATGTGGCGGGCGGCAACGCCGCCTACGTGGAGATGCTCTACGAGAACTACCTCGACGACCCGAACGGCATTCCTGAGGCATGGCGGCAGTATTTCGACCGCTTGCCGATGGTGGATGGCGTGGTCGGCGACGTTCCCCACAGCACCATCATTCAGCACTTCGAACGCCTTGGCCGCAACCGCCTGCGGGCGCAGCCGGAACGGGTGGCGACATCCGTCAGCACCGAGCACGAGCGCAAGCAGATTCGGGTGCTCGAACTCATCATCGCCTATCGTCGGCGCGGTCATTTGCGGGCGTCGCTGGACCCACTCGGAATGTGGGAACGGGAGCCGGCGCCGGAACTGGACCTGGCCCACCACCACCTCTCCGAAGCCGATCTCGACACGGTGTTCAGCACGGGTTCGGCGCAGTTCTTCGAAGGCGGCGAGGCCACCTTGCGCGACATCGTGGCGGCGTTGAAACAGACCTACTGCGGCTCGCTCGGGGTCGAGTACATGCACATCACCGATTCGGCCGAGCAGCTTTGGGTGCGCCAGCGACTCGAGTCGGTTCATGCCGCACCGGAGTTCTCCGCCGCAACCCAGCGCACGGTGCTCGATCGGCTCACTGCCGCCGAAGGGCTCGAAAACTACCTGCACGCGCGCTATCCGGGCACCAAGCGGTTCGGCCTCGAAGGCGGCGAAAGCCTCATTCCCATGCTGCACGAGGCGCTGCAGCGGCTCGGTTCGCACGGCATCGTCGAGACCGTCATCGGCATGGCGCACCGGGGGCGGCTCAACGTCCTCGTCAACATCCTCGGCAAGGACCCGGGCAAACTGTTCGACGAGTTCGAGGGCGTGATGCCGGATTCGGACCGCAGCGGCGACGTCAAGTACCACCAAGGATTCTCGTCCAACGTGGTCACGCCGGGCGGGGAGATGCACGTCGCCTTGAGCTTCAATCCATCGCATCTCGAAATCGTGGGCCCGGTCGTCGCCGGCTCCGTGCGTGCGCGCCAGGATCGCCGGCGCGACTACACCGGCTCCTTGGTGGCGCCCATCCTGATCCACGGCGACGCCGCCTTCGCCGGCCAGGGCGTGGTGATGGAGACCTTCCAGATGTCGCAGACCCGAGGCTTCCACATCGGCGGCACCATCCACGTCATCGTCAACAACCAGATCGGCTTCACCACCGATCGGCGCGAGGACGCCCGTTCCACGGACTATTGCTCGGAAGTGGCGAAGATGGTGCGGGCGCCGATCCTGCACGTGAACGGTGACGATCCGGAGGCGGCTCTGTTCGCCATGCAACTGGCGGTGGACTACCGAATGCAGTTCTCGAAGGACGTGGTGGTGGATCTCGTCTGCTATCGGCGGCGCGGCCACAACGAGGCCGAAGAGCCGATGAAGACGCAGCCGATGATGTACCAGGCCATACGCTCGCATCCGACGGTGCGCCGCATCTACGCCGATCGGGTGGTGGCGACGGGTGCCTTCACGGATGCCGAGGTGGATGCCGAGGTGGAGCTCTACCGGTACGCATTCGATACCTCCGACCTCACGGCGCTGTCGCTGGTGGAGGAACCGGACCGGGCGCTGTTCGTCGACTGGACGCCGTATCTCGATGCCGACCGCGAGTCCTCCGCCGACACCCGCGTGAGCCTCGAAACGCTGCGCGACCTCGCCGGGCGCTTGGGCCGCCTGCCGGAGGGTTTCGTGCTGCACCGCCAAGTGCAGAAGATCGTTGAGGACCGACGTCGCATGGCCGCCGGCGCCATGCTCCTCAACTGGGGCTTCGCCGAGACAATGGCCTATGCGACGTTGCTGTCGGAAGGCTACGAGGTGCGCCTCGTCGGCCAGGATGTAGGCGTTGGCACCTTCTCCCACCGCCACGCCAGCCTCTACAACCAGAAGGACGGCAAGCGCCACATTCCCCTCGATCACCTCACCGAGGACAGCAACTTCGACATCTACGATTCGCTGCTCTCGGAAGAGGCTGTGCTCGCGTTCGAGTACGGCTACTCCACCACCGCGCCGCGCGCGCTCACCATTTGGGAGGCGCAGTTCGGCGACTTCGCCAACGGTGCCCAGGTGGTGATCGACCAGTTCATCTCTAGCGGCGAGACCAAGTGGGAGCGGCTCTCGGGCCTCGTCATGCTGCTGCCGCACGGCTACGAGGGGCAGGGGCCGGAGCACTCGTCGGCGCGGCTCGAACGCTACCTGCAGCTCTGCGCGGAGGACAACATGCAGGTGTGCCTGCCGAGCACCCCGGCGCAGGTCTTCCACATGCTGCGGAGGCAGGTGATGCGGCCCTTGCGCAAACCGCTTGTGGCGCTGACGCCCAAGAGCCTGCTCAGGCACAAACTCGCCACATCGACGCTGGAAGACCTCACGGACGGTCATTTCCACAGCGTAATCGGCGAGATCGACGACTTGGACGCCGCAGCGGTAAAACGGGTGGTGCTCTGCAGCGGCAAGGTCTTCTACGACCTGTTGCAGGAACGCCGCGATCAGGAACTCGCGGATGTGGCCGTGGTGCGCCTGGAACAGCTCTACCCGTTCCCAGAGCAGGAACTTGGCGATGTCCTGCAACAATGGCCCAACATGCGCGAGGTGGTCTGGTGCCAAGAGGAACCCATGAATCAGGGCGCCTGGTACTCGAGCCAGCACCACATGCGCAACGTGCTCGCCGGACTGCCCGGCGGCATCGAACTCGCCTACGCTGGCCGCGAGGCCTTCGCCGCTCCGGCCAGTGGCTACATGGCACGCCACATCGAACGCCAGCAAGCACTGGTGCAGGACGCGCTGACGGGGATAGACGGGGCCTGACGCGATGACAACCGAGATCAAGACACCGACCTTTCCGGAATCCATCGCCGACGGCACGGTCGCGGCATGGCACAAGGCCGTGGGCGAGCCGGTGCGGCGCGACGAAGTGCTGGTGGACATCGAGACCGACAAGGTGGTGATCGAGGTGCCGGCGCCGGCGAATGGCCAGCTCGTGGAAATCCTCAAGCAAGAGGGTGACGTGGTCGTTTCGGAGGAGCCGCTTGCGACATTCGAGGAGGGCGCTCCGGCACCCGCTCCAGTGCCTCCATCGTCAGCTCCGGAAGCAGAGGAAGTGGAAGTCGGCACTTCTCCGGCGGCACGCAAGCTCGCGGCGGAGGCGGGCATCGATCTGGCGGCGGTGGATGGCTCGGGCAGGGCCGGCCGGGTGACCAAGGAGGACGTCCAGCGTGCCATCGAGCTTGAAGCCGGCGCCGAGGCGGAGGCGGTTCCGCCGTCGGCGGCAACGCTTACCGACGATCCGGTGGGCGCGGTGGACGAAGAGGGCCGGGTGGAGCGGCGCGTGCCCATGACGCGGCTGCGTGCCACCATCGCCCGGCGCCTGGTGGAAGCGCAGCACACCGCGGCCATGCTCACCACCTTCAACGAGGTGGACATGGCGCCGGTGATGACCATGCGCAGTCGCTATGGCGAGGAGTTTCAGGAGCGCCACAACGGCACCCGACTCGGCTTCATGTGCTTCTTCGTGCGCGCCTGCGTCGAGGCGCTGAAGCGCTTTCCGTCGGTGAACGCCTCCATCGACGGCAATGACATCGTCTATCACGGCTACTACGACATCGGCGTCGCCGTGAGCACCGATCGCGGCCTCGTGGTGCCGGTGATCCGCGACGCCGACACCCTCGCCATGCACCAGATCGAGGACGCCATCACCGAATACGGCGAGCGCGCCCGCGACGGCCGCCTCGCCATCGCCGACGTGAGCGGCGGCACCTTCACCATCTCCAACGGCGGCGTGTTCGGGTCGCTCCTCTCCACGCCGATCCTGAACCCGCCGCAAACCGCCATCCTCGGCATGCACAAGATCGAAGACCGCCCGGTGGTGGCGGACGGCGAAGTCGTCGTCCGCCCCATGATGTACTTGGCGCTTTCCTACGACCACCGCCTGATCGACGGCCGCGAGGCGGTGCGCTTCCTCGTCACCATGAAGGAACTTGTGGAAGACCCAGCACGGATGCTGCTAGAGCTCTGATCCTGTTTCAGGAGCTCGGGGCACCGTAAGATGAGGGTCGTTCGATTGCGAGTGAGGAGGTTCCGTGTTGGGCTTGTCGTCGAGAGCTGTTGGTGGCAGGAAGGGCAACGTTATCCGTTCGTGGGATCTTCGACCTCGGCCTTTGCCACAAGCGGCAAACGGCGCTTCGACGAACCTCCCGGCCCCATGGAGCCCGACAGTCGCCGGCGGTAATGGATGATCCCCGCTTGGCCTATGGCCATCGTCGGTATGCTTCTGGCAGGCGCGTTCGCTTGGTCGGTGAACGTGTTCCTGTTCGCGCCGGACGCTCGTTGGTGGCATTTTTTTGCGATGGCCGGTTGCTTTGGGGCGCTGTGGCGCGTTGGCACTACAGCGCTCTCCATTTGGTACGGGAACAGGGACGAAGCATTCAGGCGGAAGATGGAAGGACAGTGGACGGGAGACGTACGCGACTACGCCAAGTACCTTTGGGGCGATACGACCTTGCGGTTCGGATGGTACGGCCTGACGTGGGGAACGGGAATCTGGCTTGGCTACCTGGTCATCGATGGCCTGCTCGGCTGACCGCCTCTTTTGCCACACAATGCCCCCTCCTTTCACTCGATGAAACCGGTCGGCGGAGACATCCGGACGTTGTTGACCAGCTATTCGGCTTGGAGGGGCAGTCACGGATGGGTTGCCAAACAGAAGGGCTGGCCACTTGGGGTTCATGTCCTGCTATACACGGACACGCATTAGCGTTGGACTGAGACGTATGAGGCCAACGTCGTCTGCTCCGAACACCGTCGCGCGGCTTGCGGACCTTCACGAAAGACTCGGGTCTGCGCGCAGCGAAAGACGAAACCACCTTGCCAGCTTTTTCGCCGGTCTAGGGGCACGATTGGCCGGGGCGCGTGCCGTTGAGGCCCAGTTGGCGCACCGGATCGCGAGTCGCTTTAACGTATTCGACTACCTGCGGGACGACGAACTGGGGCTGTCGCGTGTTTTGGCCGACCTACTCGACCCCGCCGGGCCGCATGGCCAGAAAACGCTCTTCCTGCGCTCATTCCTTAGCCTGATCGACACCGGCCTGAGCGACGCCGGATTGACCAACCTCGCCAAGGACTGGACGCCCGAAGACGGAAGGGTCACAGTAATGACAGAGTGGGCCATCGACACGGGCGAACCGGGGAAAGGCCCTAGGCGGCTGGACGTGCGTGTAGTGTTTGAGCCGATCGACGGTGCACCTAGGGAAGCTCTGAACAAAGTCTGCCTCGTGGGATAATGGGATGGTGCCATGT
>VXSY01000012.1 GCA_009837725.1 Gammaproteobacteria bacterium
GTCGCACTTTGCCGCGACGCGGCAAAGTGCGACAGCCTGCTAGTCCAAGGTCATGCGTTGGTGGGGGATGCCGGCTTCCATGAAGGTTGGGCCTTCGGGGCGGAAGCCCGCCTTGCGATAGAACTCGACTGCGTGGGTTTGGGCTTCGAGGAATATCTCCGGGTAGTCGCCTTGGCGGGCGGCCTTTACGGCAGCGTCTAGCAGGAGGCGGCCGATGCCCCGGCCGCGCGCTGGTTGCTGCACGGCCATGCGGCCGATTTGGCCGCTGGCGAGGAGTCGGGCGGTGCCAACGGGGCGACCGTCCGACTCGGCCAGGAAATGGCGACTGTCGTCATCGCGACCGTCCCATTCCTCCTCGACCGGCACGTCTTGTTCCCGGATGAACACCTCTTCGCGGATGGCGCGGAGGATTTTGGCGCAGTCGCTCCAAGCTACTTCGCGCACGACGACTTGCGGGGCGGCTGCTTGCCTCGCTAGGCGTTCCGCCGCGCCGATGTATGTCGCCGGCGTGAGCGCCGCCAGTCGCTCGCGTTGCTGCTCTGTGAGATCAAGGCCCGCCAGGAGGCCGAGATACACCTCGCGATCCAGCCGCCGTCCTCGGGTGAGGGCCTTGAGAGCTTCGTATGGTTCCTTCCCCCCCAACGCCCGCAACACAGTCTGCACCGCTTCCGACAGCACTTCCCAGGATTGGTCGAGGTCCGCAGCAAGGCGTTCCGTGTCCACTTCCAGCTTGCCGATGCCGCGCTCGGCGCTTGCGTACGCAACCGCGCAGTGCCCGAATGCCGGGCCAATGCTGCGCAAGACGGTGGAGTCCGAAAGATCCCGTTGCCAGCGCGACACCGGCAGCTTGTCCGCCAGATGCCCCAGCAAGGCGTTGGCGATGCCGAGGTTGCCTTCCGAGTTCTCGAAGTCGATGGGGTTGACCTTGTGAGGCATGGTGGAGGAGCCGGTTTCACCTTCCACCTTGCGCTGGCGGAAGTAGCCGAGCGCGATGTAGCCCCAGATGTCGCGGTCGAAGTCGAGCAGCGTCTGGTTGAACCGCATCACCGCGTGGCAGAACTCGGCGATGTAGTCGTGGGGTTCGATCTGCGTCGTGTAAGGGTTGAAGGCGAGCGCCAAGCCCTCGACAAACTCGCGTGCCCTTGCCGGCCAGTCCACCTCGGGAAAGGCGACGAGATGGGCGTTGTAGTTGCCCACCGCGCCGTTCATCTTGGCGCAAAGGGCAACGTCCGCGAGCTTGCCGATGTGGCCGCGCAGCCGGGCTGCGACGTTGGCTAGTTCCTTGCCAACAGTCGTGGGCGAAGCGGCCTGCCCATGGGTGCGGGCCAGCATCGGAACATCGGCCAACGACTCCCCGAGTTGGCCGATTGTGCCGGCAAGCTCGCGCATCGGACGAAGCAGCGCTTGCTCGCGCACGGCGCTCAGCATGAGGGCGTAGGCAAGGTTGTTGATGTCCTCGGAAGTGCAGGCGAAGTGGACGAACTCGATGTGCGGCGCGAGGCCCCGAATGCTGGCCACCTTGTCCTTGACGAAATACTCCACGGCCTTCACGTCGTGGTTGGTGCGGGCCTCGATGGCTCGCACGGCGGCTGCATCCTGGCGCGAGAAATCTCTCCAGATGGCGTGCAATTGCTCCTGCGTGGCAGCGTCCACGGGAGGCAGTTCCGCCACCTCGTCCAGACCCGCGAGGAAGACGAACCACTCGACCTCCACCCGTACGCGATAGCGAATGAGCGCGAACTCGCTGACATGCTCGGCCAGATGCGCAACTCGGGAACGGTAGCGCCCGTCTAGAGGGGATACGGCGGTGAGGGGTTCGAGATTCAAGGACAGTCCCTGTCGGTGTGGTCGATGCGGGCACCGCCCAAGCATTCCTCGCCGAGATAGAAGGCGACGTACTGCCCGGGCGTGACGGCACGTTGGGGCGCCTCGAACGTCACCGTCACCGCGTCCCCGGCGACATCCACGCTACAGTGCTGGTCCGGCTGGCGATAGCGCGTCTTCGCCGTGCACCGCTCCGGCAGTTCGCCGGCGATGCGGTTGAGACCGCTGGCGCGCAGTTGCCGCGACAGCAGGTCGCACTCGTTCTGGGTGACGTAGAGGGCGTTGCCATCCTGGTCCTTGCGGGCGACATACCACGGCTTTTCGGCGCGCCCCGCTTGGCCACCAATGCCGATGCCCTGCCGCTGGCCGATGGTGAACCAGGCGAGGCCGCGGTGCTCGCCGAGCGTCGTGCCTTCCATGTCGAGGACGGGGCCGGGATCGTCCGGCAGATAGCGGGCGAGGAAGTCGGCAAAGCGCCGCTCGCCGATGAAGCAGATGCCGGTGCTGTCCTTTTTGTCATGCACCGCGAGGCCAGCCGCTTCGGCGCGCTGTCGCAATGCGGGCTTCGTCATGTCGCCTATGGGATAGATGCATCCCGTGAGTTGCTCCGTCGGCACCGCTTGCAGGAAGTACGTCTGATCCTTATTCCGATCCACACCTCGGAACAGCCGGAACGGCTCACCGAGCGGACTTCGGCGGGCGTAATGCCCGGTGGCGACGAGGGGGTAGCCGAGCTCCGCCGCATAGTCCACGAACAGGCGGAACTTGATCTCGCGATTGCACAGCACGTCCGGGTTGGGTGTGCGTCCGGCGCGGTAGTCGGCGAGGAAGGCCGCGAACACGTTGTCCCAGTATTCGGCGGCAAAGTTGGCGGCGAAGAGTTCGATGCCGAGCCGCTCGCACACTTCGGCCGCATCGGCGTAGTCGGCCTCGGCGGTGCAGTACTCGGTGCCGTCGTCCTCGTCCCAGTTCTTCATGAAGAGGCCCGCGACACTGTGCCCCTGTTCCTTGAGCGTCATCGCGGCAACGGCGGAGTCCACCCCGCCCGACATGCCCACCATCACCCGCAGGGGTGTGTCTGCTTCGTCGGGTGCGGGCTCAGTCATGGCGTTCGGAGCAGTGACTCGCGAGTGCCGCGATTATACGCAGACGCCTATCAACTCGGCCTATGAAGCCGCAGTTCAAGCCCCTCCCTGCCAATATCGGCCCCCTGTCGTGCGTTGGTGGACGGGCGCCGCGACTCCCGCGGCCCACTCGAGAGAGGTCGGGTGTTAGGCTTCGGCGCTGTAGCGGTTTTTGGTCGGCGCGGAGATTCGCGGCGTATGGGTCTCACCCACATCAACGAGGCCGGCGAAGCGTCCATGGTGGACGTGGGCGCCAAGGCCGTCACGGAGCGTGTGGCGCGGGCGCGGGCGGTGGTGCGGATGCAGCCAGCGACACTGCGGGAGATCGTCGAAGGCAACGCTCCCAAGGGCGACGTGCTGGCGGTGGCGCGGGTCGCCGGCATTCAGGCCGCCAAGCGCACCAGCGAACTCATTCCGCTGTGCCATCCGCTGCCTTTGTCGAAGGTGGCGGTGGACTTCGAGACCGCCCAAGGCAACACCCTGATGATCACGACACTCTGCAAGGTGTCGGGACGCACTGGCGTCGAGATGGAAGCGATGACCGCCGCCAGCGTAGCCGCGTTGACGGTGTATGACATGGCCAAGGGATTGGAGAAAGGCATCGTCATCGAGTCCATCGCGCTCTTGGAAAAATCCGGGGGTAAATCGGGCACTTGGAACCGGGACGGAATGGCATGACGGCGCTCACGGTGCGCTTCTTCGCTTCCCTGCGCGAGGCGGTGGGGTTTGGCGACCTCAATATCGAAGTCGACCCGCCCACGCTTGCTGGCCTGCGCTCGGCACTGGCGACAACGCTAACGCCAGAGCAGTTCCGCGCCATCGACATGGCCGACGTGCGCATCGCCGTGAATCAGGCAATCGTGCAAGGCGAAACACCGCTTCGTGCCGGCGACGAGGTGGCGTTCCTGCCCCGGGTGACCGGAGGCTGACATGCACGCCGACATCCGCGTACAGACGGAAGACTTCGACCTCCCGGCCGAGTGGGCCGCCTGTCGCGAACGATGCGGCGGCGACTGCGGCGCCATCGTCGCCTTCGGCGGTCTGGTGCGGGACCGATTCGGCGACAGCGAGGTGCAGGCGCTGCATCTCGAACACTATCCGGGCATGACGGAAGACAGCATACGGCGCATCGTCGAACAAGCCGCCGAGCGCTGGCGGCTCCTGGACGTGGTGGTGGTACATCGGGTGGGCGACTTGGCAGCGAATGAGCAAATCGTGCTGGTGCTGGCCGCGTCTGGGCATCGCCCCGACGCCTTCGCGGCCTGCGAGTTCATCATGGACTACCTCAAGACCGATGCGGTGTTCTGGAAGAAGGAACGCCGTGAGGACGGCGATGTGTGGATCGAGTCCACTGCCGACGATCGCAGCCGGCGCGAATCCTGGGGCGAGACAGCGGAGTCCACAAGCACATGAGCAACCCGACCGAGGGGCAGGACTCCGGTCGACAGCCGCCGGTCGATTACATCGAACGCACCCGCGCGGTGTATTCCTCGAAGGGCTACGCACCCTACCAATGGGTGCGCAACGAGCCGATGCCCTTGGCCTCGACCGACCGCCCCATGTCCGAATGGCGCGTGGGGCTCGTCGCCTCCGGCGGCATCTACGCGCTAGGGCAAGTGGCCTTCCACTTCCGCGACGACGTGAGCTATCGCGAAATCCACCGCGACACACCCACCGAAGACCTCCGCATCACCCACTTCGCCTACGACTACGCCGACGCCCGCCACGACCCCAACGTCGTCTTCCCCCTCGCGACCTTGCGCGCCTTGGCGAACGAGGGGGCAATCGGCAGCGTGTCCGAACGCGCCTACACCTTCATGGGCGGCATCTACTCCGCTCGCAAGGTGCGAGACACCCTGGCGCCAGCCTTGGCAGATCGCCTCGTTGTGGACGATGTGGACGTGGCCCTCATGGTGCCCGTCTGACCCGTCTGCCACCAGTCCGTCGGACTGATCGCCCGAGAAACCGAAGCCCGCGGCATCCCCACCGTTAGCCTCTCAAGCGCCCTGTCGATCTCGGCAAGCGCCGGCGCCCCACGCATCGCCTTCCTCGACTATCCCTTGGGCCGCACCGCCGGCCCTCCGTTCGACCCAACCAAACAACGCGACGTGACGCTCAGCGCCTTGAAGCACATCCCCGACGCGAAATCACCGGGAGAAGTGCTGGTGCTACCCCACCGCTGGGCTGCAAACGACGACTGGAAGGACGGCGTCATGCAGAAGGACAGCCGCTTGCCGAGGCATGACGAGCCGCAGTATCAGACGCCTACCGACGCCGACGCGGCAGACCCCGCCTGCCCAACCTGCGTGTTCCTCACAGCCTGATTCCGGCTGAGTTGCTCCGGGCCGTCGGCCCCTTTCTGCGCGCGGCCAGGATCAAGCGAGACGGGCGACCACTAGGGTCGCCGTTACGACGTACTTCGGGGCGCCCGTCGTGCGCTGCCCTCGCAAAGCAGGACGCGGTCCTCGATCAGAAGGCGGGTGGCGCGTTCGGCTATGGGTTGGATCTCGGCGATTGGGCGGCTGATTTCGGTGGCGATGGCCTGGGCGATCTGGGCGATGGTGCGTTGGCCGTTGGCGTTGTGGAGGAGGTGTGCCACCAGCGGGCTCACCGGAACGTCGTCGCGGCCTTCGCCGCGGACGGCGTAGCCCCACTCGAAGCGGTTCTCGCCCAAAACGGCGGTGCGGATCAGCTCTAGCCCTCGCGCCAGGCGTGGGGACGCCTTGGCGATGTCGTCGGGGGCGCTTGGGCGGCGTTGCATCTCGGTGAGCGCTGTGTCGAAGGTGGCGGGCAGTTCGGCTCGGCTGAGCACGGAGCGTTCGTAGCCGGCGGCGGTTTGCCCCGACACCGCTCGCACGAACGCTTCCCGGGGCGAGCGTTCGTCTTCGGCGGTGATGCGTCGGGTGGCCCAGAAGTAGGAGTCGACGCTGCGGTTGCCGGCATAGAACAGGCGCGCAAGTTGATGGAAGTGCTCGTATTGGGTGCGGTAGAGGCGCTCGTAGGCGATGGCGGCCTCGGCGGCGATGGTGGCATCGGTGAGGGCCGACACCACTTGGGCGGCGGCGAGGTGGGCGCCGGACACGGCCAGATGCACACCGGTGGAGAACAGGGGATCGACGAAGCAGGCCGCATCGCCGACGAGGGTCAGTCCAGGCGCGGTCATCCGTGACGCGGCGTAGGACCAGTCTCGCACCACCGTCACCGGGCCGCTTGGCTGCCGATCGCCGATCATTGCGGCGGTGCGTGTCGCTGCCGCCACCTGTTCGGCGAAGTAGGCAGCGCGGCCCACTTCTCGAATGCGCCGAACGCCAGCGTCTCGGTCCACCACTGCGCCCACGCTCGAGACGTTGTTCGCGAGTGGAATCTTCCAGGTCCAGCCGCCTTGCGCCGACTCGATGAAGATGTTGCCGTCGTCCGGCGGCGGCAGGTGCGGGCAATCGTCGAAATAGGCGTAGAGCGCGAGGTTGCGGAAGAAGCCGTCCCATTGCTTGAGGCCGAGCTGGCGGGCGGCGAGGGATTGCTGGCCACTCGCATCCACCACCATGCGGGCGCGCACCACCGCTCCGTTGTCAAGGCGAACGCCGGTGGCGCGCTCGTCCTCGAACAGCACTTCCCGCACGCCGACGCCTTCATGCACGTCAGCGCCAACGGCGCGGCTATGATCGAGCAGGATTTGGTCGAACCGAGGGCGCCAGACCTGAAAGCTGGTGGGATAGCGGCGGTTGGTCTCGCGGAAGTACCAACTCCACGGCTCGCCCGTTCGCCCCCAGGACATCGTGGCGCCGGCCTTGCGCACGAAGCCTTCGGCCTCGATCAGGGGCAAGACGCCAATGTCGTCGAGGATCGCCAGCGTCGCCGGCAACAAGGACTCGCCCACATGCGGGCGCGGAAAGGTCTTCCGCTCGTAAACCGTTACGTCGAGGCCAGCTCGCGTCAGAAGCGTGGCAGCGGTGCTGCCGGCGGGGCCTCCGCCGATAACGACTACGTCAGTCATGCGTTGGGCGGGAGCGCGGCTACCACACCTCGCCTAGAAGCAGCTCGAACCCCGGCAGCACGTCTTCGCCGGACACGCTCGTCGGTGCCCGCAAGCGTTCGACCGGCTTGCCCGGCCGGTAGATGTGAACGGTGCGGTCGGAAGGGTCGATCAACCAGCCGAGTTGGGCTCCGTTCTCCATGTATTCGACCATCTTCGCCTGTAAGGTGGCGAGGGTATCGGTGGGCGAGCGCAGTTCGAGCACGAAGTCGGGGCACAGAGGGAGGAAGCCCTCAAGCGTCTCCAGCGACACAGTTGCTAGCCGATCCTTGCGGATCCATGAGGCATCTGGGGAGCGGACGGCGTCATTCGGCAGACGATAGCCGCCCGAAGAGTCCGCTGTTCTTCCCGTGCCGTCCCGTTTGGCCCAACTTCGAAGTTGATGGGTGATTTCCGCGTTGCGGTCGCTGGCGGTGAATCCTGTGGGCGGCATGATCGACAGTCTCCCTTCCGCCGTTCGTTCCATTCGCAAGTCCCGATTCAGTTGGCAGCACTCAAAGAACTCGTCGTCCGAGAGCCGTCGCGCTTTCGGCAGATTGAGGAGCACGGGCAAGCCGGTGGGCGTTTCCACCAACTCCGTCTCGCGTTCCGCCACGCTCGCCCTCATCGCTTCCTCCAAACCACCGCCAAGCATACGCCTGTACACCCGCTCTTGCCGCAAGGTTCCTTGCCGCAACGCTATGATGCGCCACTTCCATCTCGTGGGGGCCATTGTTGAAAGACCAGATCGTTCGCGTTGCCCCTAGCGACATCGCCCGTGCCGTGCAGGCGCTCCACGAGCACGGCTTTGTCATCCTTGAAGGGGCGGTTCCGCCGGAGCCATTGGCGCTGCTGCGGCAACGCATGGACGAGGACACGGAGGAGCTGTTGCGCTACTGCGACAGCATTGGCGGCAATCCGCGCGCCCTTGGGCATTTGCAGCAAGGGCCGCCGCCTTCGCCGGAGTTGGTGTTTGCGGATGTGGTGATGAACGTGGCCGTGAACGACGTTTGTAGGACCCTGTACGGCGCCGAGGGGGCGGAGGGCGACAGCCGGCCGCTTCTCACCTTCTACAACGGCAACACGAACTGCCCGGGCAGCGTAGTGCAGCACTTGCACATGGATGGGAAGCACTACACCGAGGTTGGTGAGACGGTAGCCCCGACGGCATCCGTGGTGGTCAACATTCCGCCTGGCCCGACGAGGCTCGGCAACGGCGCCATCGAACTGTGGCCCGGCTCGCACCGGATTCGCTGTGTCAATGATGCCGGCACCGGGGCGGGAGAGGCTGCGGGGGCGACTATCGCTGCGCTGGCGACCGAGCGGCGACGGGCGGTGGCGCCGGTGCGACCAGAGACCGAAGTCGGCGACGTGCTGATCCGCGACGTTCGCCTCTGGCATCGCGGCGTTCCCAACGACTCCGACCGCCCGCGTCACATGATCGCGCTCATCGTCAGCAAGCGCTTTCCCGGCGCACCGGTGCAGCGACTGCGTTTCGAGCGTGGCTGCGAAGCGGCGCTGGAGGGACATGGCGTGGACGCGAACGCCGAATACGTGCAAGGGCCCATTGACTACCTGATCGCCCCGACTCGTCGCATCCAGGAGCGTCGCCTGGCCAGCGAACGCCGCTAGGGAAGCTCTGAACTGGCGTTGCGAATCGCCGGTGTTGGGTTGTCGACGA
>VXSY01000045.1 GCA_009837725.1 Gammaproteobacteria bacterium
GGTTCGGCGGAGGTGTCGGTGACGGTGGTGCCGGTGAACGACGCGCCGGCGGCGGCGGCGGACGAGGCTCGGACGCTGGAGGACACGCCGGTTTCGGTGGACGTGCTGGCCAACGACGCCGACGCGGACGGCGACGCGCTGTCGGTGGAGTCGGTTTCGGGCGCCGCGCACGGCACGGTTCGGATCGCCGCCGACGGCACGGTGGAGTACGCGCCGGCTCGGGACTGGCACGGCCGGGACCGGTTCGGCTACGTGGTGTCGGACGGCGCCGGGCTGACGGGTTCGGCGGAGGTGTCGGTGACGGTGGTGCCGGTGAACGACGCGCCGGCGGCGGTGGGCACGATCGCGGATCAGGTGCTCGACGAGGGCGGTGACGCGGTGGAGATGGACTTGACGCCGTTCTTTGCAGATGTGGACGGGGACTCCCTTGCCTACCGCGCGGTTTCGTCCGACACCGATGTAGTGGAGGTGTCGGTTACCGGATCGTTGCTGACGTTGAGTCCGGTGGTTTACGGCGCGGCCGTCGTCACGGTGACGGCAGCGGATCCGGGTGGCTTGACCGCACTGCAGTCGTTCGCCATCGGCGTGGACGACTGGCCCGTGCGCGCCGCGGTGAACGACACCTTGGCGGCCATGGTGCGGTCTCACCTGTCGAGCGCGCGAATGACGTTTGGCCGCCGCGTGCAGGAGGCCGGTCGATCGGAGTCCGGCCTGACGATCATGGGACGGCGGCTGCCGCTCGGCCGGAAGGCGGTCGGGCGGATGCTGGCCGCATGCGCGCCGGACGCGGTGCCGGCGAGTGCCGGCTGGCGTGGTGGCTTGGGACACCGTTGGCCGGCGGACGGGACACGCCGGGGGCTTGCCGGCTGCCCGGGATTCGGCAGTGGCGCGGAGTTTTCGCTGTCAATGGGCGGCGGCGAAGGCAACGGACGGGAATGGACGGCTTGGGGCATGCGCGACCTCCAGCGGTTCGACGGCGCGGCGAGGGAGCGCGGACACGACATCGGTTACGAAGGCGATGTCAGGACCGGCTACGCCGGCTTGGATGTGCAGTTGACGGATCGTTGGCTGGCGGGGCTCGCGGTGTCGCGCAGCGGCGGCTCCGGCACTTGGGACGTGGGCGGATCCAGCGGCTGGCTCGGCACCTCGCTGACTGCCGTGCATCCGTACGCGCGGTGGTCGGACGGGACGGCCTCGGTGTGGGCGACGGTCGGTGGCGGTCGGGGCCGGGCCGAGAACGTCAGGGAAGCGAACGGGCTTCGAGGGGCGAGCGAAGTCGGGCTGCGTCTTGGACTGGTGCAGGCGCGACGCCGGGTTCTTGTGGGCATTGGCGGCCTCGATGTCGAGCTGCGGGCCGACGCCGGCTGGGCGGAACTGCGCAGCCGGGACGGTCGCGAGTCTATCGACCGGCAAGCGGCGGCGGTGCATCAGCAACGGCTCGGGGCGGAGATGTCGCGCCGCGTGCTGCTCGGGACTCTCGCGGTCGTGCCCTATGGCGAAGCGCATCTGCGACGAGACGGCGGTGCCGGCCAGACGGGCACGGGCCTCGAGCTGGCAGGCGGCGTGCGCGCCGTGTTGGGCAACGCCCGGCTCGACGTACATGGCCGCTCCCTCGTCGAGCATTCGGCCGCAGGCTATCGCGAGCGGGGAGGGGGTATCACGCTGTCCCTCGGCGGCGGTGCCGAGGGACTGTCGCTCTCGGCATCGCTGCGCTCTCCGGACGGAGATGGAGTGAGCGGCCGCCACGCGCTCGTCCCAATCGGCCTGTCTCCGCACCAACGCGGTCGCGCGTCTCTGGATGTCCACGCCCGCTACGGGATGCGGCTCGGTGCCGGGATGCTCCGGTGGTCGGCCATGCTGAGCGGGCTCGGCTCGGACCGCGGGTCGGGCCTCGCCATCGGCATCGAGCTAGATCGGGGCGCTGGCCGTTCCGCAACCGCGCCGGGCGCGCCGCCGGGCGGATGACGCCCGTCGCGTACGGCCGCCTGTCGAGAGTATCGCTGCGTCGCGCGGTCAGGGCCAGAGTCGCGCGGTCAGGGCCAGTAAGGGACTGTTCGGCGGCTATGATACAGTGTGCCAAAGACGCAAAAGGTCGATCGTGGCATGACGCCGGAACTGATCGGAATCCTCGGTGTGGGCGTTGCCTTGGCGACACTCATTTTCGCAGCGACGGTCCCCGCCCTTCGGGAGCTGCGCAGAGACGTTGGCGACTTGCGCGAGCGGATGGCCCGCCTTGAAGGCCTGTTCGAGGGCTTCACCGGCCGGCAGCCGCCCGGCGAGACCCAATGAACGACCGAACGCCGAGTGGAGACAGGCCGAGACGTGATCGGCACCGCCGTCCCCCTCACACGTTGCCGCAGAAGGTTGCGTCCGGTGTCCGCCCCGACCAACCCGAGTCGAGACGAACGCGTTGAGGAAGAACGCGTCGAGAACGCGTTGAGAAAGTAGTCCGGGAGTCATGCACGCCAACGATTCCGAGGTATTGCGTGGAATTGGTGGCTAGGGCTGCGCCGGGTGCGGTCGTGCTTTTGGGATGTGCACTCGCGCTTTCGGTTGCGGGCGCTCCGGCCGGTGTTGCCGGCGAAGTGGTGCCGATCCCTCTGCTGAGGGTGGCTGTAGTGCCAATCGATGCGCCGGTGGGCGCCTGGGTGGTTGGCGTCGTTCGGCTACGAATACCCCCCTACGATCTTTCCGAGCTTGCGTGCGTCGAACGCGCGGGCGGTCATCATCTGGTCGGCAATGTCAAGTTCGCCGAGGGTGCCGTGGCCTACGTCTCCACTCGCGTGCCGCCGCCGATCGGGGAGGATTGCAGCCCTTCGAGCCGCAGGCCCCACGACATAGAGCGAACCATCGCGCACGAGAGCCACCACATCGCGAAATACAAGGCAGTGCTGGAAGGGTATCAACGAGCCCGAAGAGGGCCCTTCACGTCTCGCGCGTGCGCCATCGCAATGGCGAACTTGGCGGCCGGCCTAGCAAGGGATTTCGCGTTGGAGAAGGAAAGGCAGCAATGCCATAGGGATCCGACTTACGCCGGCGAACCTCAAAGGGTCAACTATTGTGACGGCGAGCACGCGGCCGAGCGTGACGGTAGGGCGGATGTGTATCCGAACTGTTGACGCGGCACGCTCAGTGGCGGTCGGGCTGGCGGGCCTCGCGTTGATCGCCGCAGCAGGAACGGCAGCGGAACGCTTCTCCTCGGCGCCGGGCAGCGTGGACATCGACTACGTCGCCGCAGCCGTATCGGACGTGCGGCGCGGATATGTCGACTCCGCCACCGGCTCGGTTGTGCGCGATGCCGAAAGGCTGGCCCGCCGCATGTTCTTCGACGGGGAAGTCGTCGCCATCCTCACAGGCCGCTTCGTGGCATTCGAGGATGTCCGGGAACTTGCGCCGGACACGGAGGTCGCTGGCACGTTCGAAGTCGACCGGGCATTCAAGGGCCGCGAGCTTCCGGGTTCACGGACGCGCGTACTTCTCGACGCCGCGATCCTGGCGCGCCCGGACAGTCGGCCCGGGCGAACTCCGGCAAGGGGCGAAGAGAGGGCCTCGCCGCACGCCCGTGTGCCGCCGACGGATCGCGTCGCAGACGGCACTTGCGAAGGTGGGTGGGAAAGTCTCTTGCACGTGGCGGCGACCGCGACGACCGCTGGCGGAGTCGTGTCGCAGGTCGAGTGCGGCCTCACCATTGAAGAGGAGGGTGGCGCGATCCGCGCCGGGCAGCCTCTGGTGCTGGGCTTGGCGGGAGCGTCTGGCGGCCGCGTGGTGGCCATCCACCAGCGGTATCCCTACATCGCGTGGGGCGATGAAGCAGTTCGCTTGGCCGCCGTCCTTGGGCGTGAATCCGCGGTCGCGGCGCACTGTACGGACTGGCGACATGCGTGGTTTTGGGGACCGGACCCAATCCGGGCGTTTTTCGGCGGTGGGCGTGACGCCATAGGCGGGCACATCCACCTGTTCCCTGCCGTGTCGCCCGAAGATGTGCAACGTTGCGTCGACGACGGAGCGGATCCCAATGCGCGCGACGGAAACGACAAGACACCGTTGCATTGGGCGGTGGAACACACGGAAGAACCGCGAGTGGTGCAGGCCCTCCTGCAGGGAGGTGCCGACATGACGGCGCGCGACGACCGGGGGAACTCGCCCGTTGCCTACGCTCTTCGGAACGTCCATGGCAAGGCGGAGGTCTTGCTGAAGGTCCTGGCCTCCGAGCCCCCACAGATCGAAATCGCGAGAAGGCGAGTCATCGCACTGAAATCCGATCTTCTTCGGGGCAAGGCCGAGGCCAAGGCGCGGGTTCGCGCCAACCTTCCCGACCTCGCGCCCGCGCCGCAAGAGCCGTCGCTTGGCGGCAACGCTTCTTGCTTCCGCCCAAGCCGCCCGCTTGCCCTGTCGCGCTTCAACGCCGAAGCCGCCGCGTCCGACACGCCGCCTGTCCCCGACGATGCCCTTCCGCTTGCCTGCGCCCCCTGGATCGCCGCCACGACAGTGGCACGGGAAGCGGGCTTCAACAACTGGGTACACCTGACGCGCCATCTCGCTGCCGGTGGCTCGCTGCCCGCCCAAGGCGCTCTCGCGGCTCTGGTAGCCGCCGTCGAGCGACAGGACGCGAACACGGTGCGGGAGGTCGTTTCCGTGCATCCGCACCTTGCTCGTGCCCGCATCTGGAATGCGGACAACGCGCGCGGCGATACCTTGCTGCACCGGGCCGACGCCAACGCGCCAGACGGCGCCCGATGGGAGAACCGCGACCAAACCACCGACGCCCACATCGAGGTGGCCCGGCTCCTGATCGAACACGGTGCGGACGTGAACGCCTCGGGCGGGCGTGGCGACACCATCGGCGAAACCCCGGTTGGTGCCGCCGGCTGGGCGGGCAACGCGCGCATGGTGGAGTTCCTGCTCGAACACGGCGCGAATCCCACCGTCGTCACCGATGACTGGGGCTTCGACGCCCTCACTACCATCGCCGGTCGCGGCCACTCCGTCAGCGTCGAGTTGATCATCGCCGCCGGCTGGCCGGTGGAACCCCGGCACTTGGTGCAGGTCGGGCTGACCGATCGCCTTGCTGCGGTGCTCGACGAAGAGCCAAGCCGGCTGCACGAGCGCGTGGACATGGGCCGGTTCGAAGGTGCCTACGGCACGCTCCTGCACCTTGCGGCGAGTCATGGCCAAGCCGAAGCCGCGGCGTTCCTGCTGCGGCGCGGCGCCGATCCAAACGCAGAAGACAGTCACGGGCGCACGCCGCTGCAACTCGTGCGCGGCGAAACGAGCGAGACCATCCGCGCGACCCTCCTCGCCGCTGGAGCGGAGGTCGGCATCATGGAAGGCGTCGCTGCCGGCGACATCGCACACGTCACAAGGCTACTCGACGCCGACCCTCGGCTCGTGAACCATCGCCGTGCAGACGGCGTGACGCCGCTGCATCTCGCCATCGCCGCGGGCCGCGACGAGATGGCATCTTTGCTGATCGAACGTGGCGCCGACGTACATGCACGGAACGTAGCCGGCGAGCCGCCCCTGCGTTAGCGCACCCTTGCGGGCTTTGGCAGTTCGCTGCGCGACCTGCTGGCCTTCGGGCTCGCTCGCTCCTGGCTCTTGCGCGTCCTCGCCCGCCCTTTGCGCGGCTTGCGCATTGGCGACCTTGCGCGAGCTTCACCTACAGGCAGCCCTAGCGAGGTTCCGCCTCCCACCGACGAGGCGTGCGGGCCTTTGGAGGGAAGGCATTCTGCCTTCCCTGGCGCCGTCAGGCGCCCTCCCTTCACGGCAAAGCCCAGCGCGCTGGCGCGCGCAGGGAAGGCAGAATGCCTTCCCTCCAAAGGCCACGCATGGGCGGAGTCGCCGCATATGCAACCTGACCGTAAACTCAAGCTCCGCTCAAGGAATCTAGGGCAGACGCAATGAGGAGGCCGAGTGGCGCACGGCGGTCGGTACCGTGCCTGCGGCCCCTGCTGCTGCGCCGGTAGCGGCGCACTGCCGCATTGTGCTCGGCGAGCGTGTCGGAGAACTCGGTCGTGCCGTCGCCACGGCCGACGAAATACAGCGATGTGCTGGCGGCCGGATGCAGCGCGGCCTCGATGGATGGCATGCCGGGCAAGGATATTGGCGTCGGCGGCAGCCCGTCGCGCGTGTAGGTGTTGTAGGGGGTGTCGATCGTCAGGTGGTGCCGCGTGAGAGTGCCCCCGAAATGCCCACGGAGGCCGTAGAGCACGGTCGGGTCGGCCTGCAGGCGCATTCCCATGTGCATCCGGCGGGCGAACACTGCGGCCACGAGTGAACGGTCCTCGGCGCGCGCCGTCTCCCGAGCGATGATGGACGCGACGATCAGCGCCTCTTCGGGGTTGGCGTAGGGGAGGCCGCTGGCTCGTCCTCGCCAAGCGTGCTCGAGCCCCGTGCGCATGCGATCGTGTGCCTCCCGCAGGATGTCGGAGGCGTGCGTCGCCTTGCCGATCCGGTAGGCGTCCGGTAGGAATCGTCCTTCGGCATGGCCGGTGCCGAGCCCTAGTCGTGCCATGAGGGTGCCGGTGTGGATGCTGGCGAGGTCGTCCGTCACCCTCGGGTCGGAGGCGAGTCGGCGCAGGACCTCGGCGACGGTGCTGCCCGGCAGGATGCGGAATCGCGCGCCGCGGGTGCGTGGACTCGCTTCGGCGGCGGCGCGGTCGAGGGCCGGGTCCGCGACACGTGCGTCGCTCGCCGGTGCCCGTGTTGGTGTGAAGGGGCCTGGCCACACCGGAGCGAACACGTCGTTGGCATGCGTCGGCTCTTGCAGTGCCGACGGCCGCAACAGGAACCAGACGGCGACGACGACGAGCACCACCAGCGTTGCCGCGAGCAAAAAGGAGGCGAGCAAGAGAGTCCATCTATCGAGCATGATTCCGTCATTCTCTCTCGATATCGCGCACGCGGCCGTCGCCTGCCACGCCCCGCACTGTCTCCGCCGCGACCGCGACTCGCAAGAACGCGGCGCGCCGAAGCGCTCGACCCCGAAACGTCAGCGGTGCGGCACCATCAGAGCAAGCCCAGCAACGTTGCCAAGTCGGCCTTCAGGGTGGCACGGGCGGCCACGCCGGTGAAGTTGCCGACGTTGCGGCCGCCCATGTAGCGGAACGCCTCGGCGGAAACCTCCAACGCCCCGGCGGCGATGGCCATGCCGACGCCGCCGCGCGAGTACTCCCTGGCGAGTTCGGGAAACTCGCTGGGCCTCAGCTTGGGAGTGTAGGGATCGGCAATGTCCAGATCGCCGGTCGAGAACTCGCGCCGGTAGCTCGCGCGCAGGATCACGCCTCCCTCCATGCCGCCGAGTATGCGATCGAGCGTCGCCGGCTGCATCAGCAGCGCCGCCGTCACCTCTGCCGTCATCACCGCCGGTATTGGGTCTTCATGCATCCGACCACCCAAGGTGGCGGAGAACGACAGCGCTTCGCGGAACACCTTGCCGATGGAAATGGAGGCGTCGTAGCCGCCGACGCCAGGACCGCGCGCGTGTACGCGTTCGGCGTTGTAGGAGCCCTCGCCGAGCCAGCCGACCCTCAGGGCGACGCTCGGTGCACCGGGACTGACCTGTTCGTTGACGAGCCGCCAGATCAGGCCGGCAAGTGCGCCGGTTTCGCCGTTGACCGAGCCCAGCACTTGCGCTTGGCCGGTCTCCTCGCCCATGCCCGCGTCCACGGCAAGGTTGTCGGTCAGGGAGTATGTCACTCGAAGCGACGCGACTTCTGTGTCGATGGCGCCGAACGAGAGCTCCACCTCTTCGGTGCCGCCGTAGAACCCTTCGGCCGAGGCTTCGCCGAACCCGAATGCCACGGTCGCGGTCGCTGGCGGCGGCAGCCACGGCAGATCCGCGGCAACCGCCGGCACGGCTGCGCCGACGCATACGGCAACGCATGCGATCGCAAGTCTCGCTGTCCCATCCGCACCTAGGCACCGATGCCGGCGGTGCGGAACATTCGGCTGGGCCGGACTTACAGATTGATTCATGGCGCGAAGTCTAGCAAATCGCTCTCTCGCCTGGGCTGTGGGTCTTGCGGGTTGGTGTTGTCTTTAGCTTGAAATTCGCACCTTGACGCGAGGCATCTGATACCAGAGCGACAGCAGCCAGCCTTCCAGCGGAATGGGCTTGAGCAGCGCACCCCACTCCTCCTCCGAGTAAGACGCGCGCACTTCCTCATTGTAGCAGATGCGATTGAGGAGGGGAGAGATTGGGGGCTCGTTGACCTCGATTTCCAGATACTCCGCCTCCAGCTCCGCAAGTCGCTCCTCCGAGATTCCGAACCCCTCACGCATCACGCTGCCTTCCAAGGAGACGAACGAACGCGCGAATAAACGATGCTCGGATTCCCGGTCACCGGACCTGAGGACGATGTCCAACGCTGCCAGAAGCGCGGGCACCAGGCTCAGTCTCTTCCACAAGTCCTGCATATCGGGGGCCACTTCGCCGATCAGCGTGGTGGCGACAACCGAAGTGGTCACCAGAAAAAACACCATGCGAAAGGTGTTCCACCGGTGCAGAAGCCTGACTCGCCAGAGATGATAGCGCCTCGACCTCCGCACGTTGAACAGCAACTCGTGGCGTCTACCCCAGATCGCTTCGTCCATTTTGTTGCTCGCCTGCGGTTTCTAACTC
>VXSY01000057.1 GCA_009837725.1 Gammaproteobacteria bacterium
CGAACCTCACGGTCCCACGTCCCGAAAGTCCGGAATGTCTCTGAACCTCGACAGCAAGGCCCGAGGCGCTATGCTGCGGCTCGACGTTGGATTTCCGCCGTGTTTGGGAAGGGGTGTATGTCCAGTCGAGACAGCGATCCCGTCGATGTCCTCATCATCGGCGCCGGGGCATCGGGGGCGGCGGTGGCGTGGAGTCTTGCCGAAACGCGGATGCGCATCGTCTGCATGGAGCAGGGCGACTGGACGAATCCGTCGGAATACCCTACCAACTTCCCGGATTGGGAGCAGCGCCTGACCGAGCGCGACCACATCGATCCCAACGTGCGCGCTCGCCCCACCGACTATCCCATCAACAACGACGAATCGCCAATTTCGGTGGTGAACTTCAACGGCGTCGGCGGCGGCACGATCCTCTATGCCGCACACTTTCCGCGCCTGCATCCTTCTGATTTCCGCGTGAAAAGCCTTGACGGCGTGGCCGACGACTGGCCCGTGGATTACGACGCCCTGGAGCCGTATTTCGCCGAAAACGACCGCATGATGGGTGTTTCGGGGCTGGCGGGAGATCCGTCCTATCCGCCCAAGCAGCCGCCGTTGCCGCCGCTGCCGCTCGGCCGGGTGGGCGAGACGGTGGCACGAGGCTTCAACGAACTCGGCTGGCATTGGTGGCCGGCCGACAGCGCCATCATCTCGCGCCCCTACGAGGGTCGTGACCAGTGCAAGAACCTGGGGCCTTGCACGTCGGGTTGCGCGCAAGGCGCGAAGTCGAGCACAGACATCACCTATTGGCCCGTCGCCCTGCGCAGCGGCGTTGAACTCAGGACCCGTTGCCGCGTGCGGGAAATCACCGTGAACGCCGAGGGCATGGCGGACGGTGTCTGGTACTACGACGAAGACGGCGAGGAGCACCATCAGCGGGCGGAAGTGGTGGTGCTCGCCTGCAACGGCGTCGGGACGCCACGCATCCTGCTGAACTCCACCTCACCCGAGTTTCCGGACGGCCTCGCCAACTCCAGCGGCCTCGTCGGCAAGAACCTCATGTTCCACCCGGTCGGGTTCGTCCAGGGGCTGTTCGAGGAGCGTCTCGACAGCCACATGGGGCCGCAAGGCTGCTGCATGTTGAGCAACGAGTTCTACGAGACCGACCCGGAGCGGGATTTCGTGCGCGGCTACATGATGCAGATTGTCCGTGGCGGCGTTTGGCCGTGGAGCACCGCGATGCTGGGAGCGCGGTCGGGCACGATTCCGTGGGGACCGGGACACCACGAGGCGTTCGCGCGCCGCTTCGACCACACGGCCAACATCGGCATCCTCTGCGAGGACCTGCCCGAGGAACACAACACCGTGACCCTCGACCCGGAACTGGTGGACTCGGACGGCATTCCCGCGCCGAAGATCACCTACACCTTGAGCGAAAACAGCCGCGCCATGCTCGACCACGGCGTCGCCCGCGCTAAGGAAGCGATGCTAGCGGCTGGCGCAATCGAGGTGACGGGTGGCGGCCCCGCCCGCCAAGCCGGATGGCACCTGCTCGGCACGGCGCGCATGGGGGACGATCCGGAGACGTCGGTGGTGAACTCGTGGGGGCGCAGCCACGACGTCAAGAACCTCTTCATCGTCGATGGCAGCATCTTCGTGACTTCCGGGGGCGTGAACCCCACCAGCACCATTCAGGCGCTGGCGCTCTACATCGCCGACACGATGAAGAAAAACCTTGCGAATCTTTTTGACTGACGGCGACTGACGAGGCGACATGAACGACGAACTGATTGCTTCCGACGCGCCGTTCACCGACGCGCAGCGCGTCATCTTGGGAGCACTCGCGGACACGCTCGTGCCGGCGAGCGACGACGGTGTCATGCCGAGCGCGAAGGATCTGGACCTGGCCGGCTATCTGGCGCGGAACGCAAGCGACTTCCTGGCCGAACTCGCCGAAGTCCTCGCTCGCTTCGACGACGGATTCGTGTCCGAGCCGCTAGATGCGCGCTGCGAGCGGATGCAGGCGTTCAGCGAAGCCGAGCCGGAGTCGTTCGGCCGATTGCTTGCCGAGGTCTATGGCTGCTACTACCAAGATGCACGTGTGCTCGAAGGCATCGGCGTGGGTGCCGGGCCGCCGTTCCCAAGGGGAAACACCGTGGAGCCGGGAGACCTGTCGCTGCTGGACCCAGTACTCGCGAACCCGACGAACTGGCGCCGAGAGGTGTCCTGAACTCTGGCCGGCGTTGGCCAAGCCACTTGGTTGGTAAACCATGGATGTCCCTCGAAGCCGACTCCACACCAACGTGCTAGGTGGGGGCTGGGGCCAGACCCCGAGCGCCAGCGAGGGGTTTGGCGGCGCGGATGGCGCGGTGAGAGGCGTGCCGAAGCGAGGGCCCATCACGCTCCTCGCACCGAAGGTGAAGCAACTAAGGGCCTGAAGGTGCAACCAGCCTCCTCCCCGCGAGACGGGCCTTGTCGGGGCGTGGAAGGGGCCCTGTTCCCTGCCGTCTGCGTCCCGGCGCCCCCCGAGGCGCTTGAGTCAAACGACCAAGGCCCGCACGAGCTTCACGCCGCCTGCTTCGCATCCACGTAGGTCGGAACCCCTTCCGCGGCGAAGAAGCCGTCGATGGTGGCGCGGTCGGCGTCGCTCAATCGCCAATCGGCGGCGGCGACGTTTTCCTCAAGCTCCGTCTCGTTCCTCATTCCCACAAGCCCCACCGTGACGGCGCGGTTGCCGAGGAGCCAAGCGATGGCGAGCTGTGCCACCGAGTGGCCGCTGTCGGCGGCGAATTCGCGCAGGCGTTCCACCACTTTGAGTTCCTTCAGGAAGTGTTCGCGCTCGAACAGAGGCAGGCCAAAGGCCCTGCCGCTGCTGCGCCAGTCCCAGTCGACGAAGGTGGTGTCGGGGGTGAAGGCACCGGTTAGGAGCCCAAAACCGAGACTGCCGTAGGCCATGTAGCCGATGCCTTGGGCTTGGCAGTAGGGCAACACCGCAGCCTCCATGCGCCGGTCGAACATGTGATAGCCGACCTGGTTTGCCGTCAGGTGACCGTGGCGTTCGCACTCGGCCATCATCGGCACGTCGTAGTTCGAGACGCCGTAATGGCGGATCTTGCCGGCCTCCTTCATGGCCTCAAGGGCGGCGATGGTGTCTTCGTGCGGAGTCTTGTGGTCGGGCCAGTGGATCAGCAAGAGGTCGAGGTAGTCGGTGCCCAAGCGTTCGAGGCAGCCTTCGGTGTGCTCGGTGATGTGCGCCGGCGAGGCGTCGCGGCCGGCCACCGCAGCCGGGCCTGAAGCGTCCGGATCGTCGCGATAGGCGAAGCCGACCTTGGTGACGAGCACCACGTCCTTGCGCCTTGCGCCGAGGCCACGCGCGAGGAGCTCCTCCGACGTGAACGGCCCATAGACTTCGGCGGTGTCGAACAGCGTGATGCCGTGATCCACCGCCATCTCCACCGCCCGCACGGCTTGGCGAATGTCGATCTCGCCGTATTGCGTGGTGCCCATCTCCCATGTGCCAAAGCCGACGGCAGAACAGGAGAGGTCGGTGTGGCCGAAGTTGCGGTATTCTATGTGGTTCTCCCCGAGGAGCTTGCGCCTAGAGATGGCACGGTAGCGCAATTCTACGGCGCGAGCGCCACAGGACCGTAACGCTTCCTGCCCGGCCCAAAGCGTCCTATCACCCTGTCGGACTTGGTGCGGGCGTTGTCGGGGCTGGCGCTTCGTTGGCGCTGTCTGGGACGCGGGTGGCGGTGGCCTTGACCGGCTTCGCTGCGTGCGCGCCGGCGGCACGCTTTGGAGGGCGGACGCCCTCCGTCCAGCGAGGGCCTCGCGTGGCAGGGGCTGCCTTGGTGGCGTTGTTTGAGGCTGGGCCTTAGGGGCGAGCTTCGAGCACCGCGTCCCAGACGGTCTCGGAGGCGACCACGCCCAAGGCCATGTTGCTCCATGCCGACTCTTCCACCTCGTTCGTGGAGACCGCCCACAGGATGTCGCCATCGTCTCGGCTGTGGAATGGCTGGATGCCCCTTGCCATCGAGGCGTGGACCTGGCGCCCGAGTTGGATGAGGTCTTGGCGGTGCATGGTCTGGTTGGTGACGATCACGGTTAGCGTGGTATTGCCTGGGGCCGGCCGTGCTCCGCCGGCGAGACGTTCAATCTCCTCCGGATAGCCACTGCGTTGACCGGTTTCCCGGTTCAGATGCCCGAGCACGACCTGGCCGCTGCGGTCGAACACCGCGCCGAGCGCGTTGAGCACCACGACGGCGAGGAACTTGACGCCGCCCACTTCGCGGAACGCCGCCCCTTGCCCTGCTGCCTCACCACGGTCGAAGGCGAAACCGTTGCCCACGGTGACGGAGATGCCAGCGCCTCGCTGGCCCAGCGGCACGATGCCCTCCCGCGCGGCGTTGAGTGCGCGCCCCAGGCGCTTGTCCGGATAAATGCCGTTGTCGCGGCCGCCGAAGTCATAGACGATGCCGCCGCTGACCAGCGGAATCGCATCCCAGCGACCTTGCGAGCCGCCCTGAGCGAAGAGCTCCGCAGCGACGCCAGCCGCCGCTTCGAGCCCGAGCAGCGAGCCGCCAGCCAGGGTCACGGCATGGACGAAGCCATAGTCGCCGACGAACCCAGGCGACCCGCCGCGGATGTCGGCGGCCATCGACGCTCCGTTCGGGAAACGCAGCACGGTGACGCCGGTGGGGCCGTCCGGATACTCGGCGATACCGACGCGAACTGCCGGAAAGTCGTAGCGTAACGTGCGCTCGCCGGCGGCGGTTTCGATGCGGCGCTCTTGGTCGTCGCTCGCCTGCAGCGCCAATGCGCCGACCGTGAAAAGCGCGGCTGCAACCGGGTGCCCGCGAAAGCGTGAGCGAGTCTCCATGCGGTGTCCTCCATGCCTCGTTGTCTGCCGGTGTATTGTCGCTTGCTAGGAGGTAAGCGCCGTAGAATACGGCGCTTACCTCCTAGCCGGAGGCGCGAGCGAGTGCGAGCCCGAAGGCCAACAGTTCGCGTTAGCGAACTGCCGACGCGCCCGCAAGGGCGCGCTAAACACGGAATCGGCCATGCAAATCGAGGACTGGGCTTCCGCCAAGACGCTGGCACCTCTTTACCGCGAGCTGAAGCAGCTCGACCTTCTCGAGCACGTCGCCGAACTCGAGGCCTTCGGTTTCACGGTGCTGCCGCCGGACACGGTGGGCCCGCCGGAACAGCATCGCGCCATCCGCGACGCCCTCATCGGCGTCGCCTGCGAGCGCAAGCAGTGCGGGGAGGGCGGCCTTGCGGAAGTGTTCCGTGACGGCCAGGAGCTGATGCGCTTCATGCTCTGGGACGACCCCGTGTTCGAGCCGATGATGACGCACCCGGCGGCGCTCGGCCTCATCGAGTACCTGCTCGGCACGGGCTGCATCCTCAGCCTTTGCGACGGCTGGCTGAAGGGGCAGGGCGAGGCGCGCACCGGCATCCACTGCGATTGGGCGCAGTTCGAGATGCCGACGTTTCCGCCGGAGCCGTACACGGCCAACTTCAACTATCTCCTGTCGGACTACAGCAAGGACGACGGCGCGCTGGGCTTCGTCCCCGGCAGCCATCGCTGGCGCCGCTGGCCGTCGCCGGAAGAGGCCGAGTACTGGGGCGACCGCTGCCATCCCGTGGAAGCGCCGATGGGCTCGATGATCATCTGGGGCGACCACACCTGGCACGGCTCGTTCCCCCGCAAGACGGACGGCCTGCGCCTGATGATGCTCGGCACGTACTGCCGCCCGCACATGCAGACCCAGGAGCCATTCCGGCAGACGGTTACCCAAGAGGCGCTGGATCGTAATCCGCTGCGCTTCGGCCGGCTGATGGATGTGCAAGGCGCGTTCCCGTTCGGCAAGTCGCCGCCGCGGCCCGAGAAGCGCAAGGGTGCGGCGCCACCGGGCGGCTACCTCAGCCTCATGGACGACCAACCCGCGGCCGGCAGCATCCGACTGCGCCCGCACCGGGATTTCGACGATTACGACCTCGAGTTCCATGCGGCGCTGGCGGAGAAGGCGAAGGGGAGCAAGATCGACTTTCCAGACCTCTACCGTGCCCGGCCCGGTCGATAGGTACTCGAAGCCGAGCCAACACCAACATGCCGGCCACCAGCCGCCTCCCCGCGAGACGGCCCCTACCCACACCGGCAAGTCCCGAGTCCTTGCGCAGCCGGCCCTCCCGAACAGGCCTGAGGCACGGCAGGTTTGCAACGGCAGGCGGCTTCGCACAGACTTTCTGCCGATCAATCCTTAAGGGAAGGGGCATATGGGCGATCGGCTCAAGGGCAAGGTGGCCGTCATCACCGGCGGCAACAGCGGCATCGGTGCCGGCACGGCGGAGCTTTTCGTGCAAGAGGGCGCCAAGGTCATCCTCATGGCGCGGCGCGAGGAACAAGGCCGGGCGGTGGAGCAGTCGCTGCGCGACGCGGGTGGCGAGGCGACGTTCATCTCCTGCGACGTGGGCGACGACGACTCCGTGCGCAAGGCGGTGGCACGGGCGGCGGAAACCTATGGCGCCATCGACGTGCTCTTCAACAACGCCGGCGGCGGCGCCGGCAGCCGCTTCCCGGACGAGCCCAACGCGGAGTGGCTGCGCGTCATCCACACCAATCTCACCGGCACGTTCTTCGTCAGCCAGGCGGTGTGGCCGCATCTGGTCGCGGCCGGTGGCGGTGCGGTGGTGAACATGTCGTCGCTGGCGGCACAGCGCGGCTTCAGCCCGCGTATGCAGGAGGAGTTCGGCACCACGTCGGCGTCGTACTACGCCGCCAAGGCCGGTGTCGACGCGCTCACGCGCTACATGGCCGGCGTCGGCGGCCGCGACAACATCCGCGTCAACTGCGTGCGCCCTGGCCAGATCATCACCCCGGGTGCCACCGGCGGCACCATGAACGACCCGGACGGCGCCCGCCACGTGTTCAAGAAGATGTTCGATTTCGCGCAAATCGTGCAGGGCCCCGGCTACCCGGAAGACGTGGCGAATCTCGTGCTGTTCCTGTCCTGCAACGAGTCGCGGTTCATCTCCGGGGAGATCATCAACATCGACGGCGGCGTGGCGGCGAAGATCTGAGGGGCATTCGGATCGAGTTCCGGCGGCGGCCTCGGTGGGCCGCGATTGCGCTGGCGGCAGTGGCGATGGCGAGTTCAGCCGAGCCGGCGACGCCGGCAGAGCGCTTCGAGCAAACGGTTGCCCGCATGACCGGGGAGTCGCTGCTCGAAACGTCGCCGGAGAGTCTTGCCGCGGCGCGCTACCTGCTCGAGGACTCCTTCGACCGGGGCGTTCGCGACATTGGCCGCTACACCTACTTCGCCAAGCTGCTGCTGCAACAGACGCTGCACCTGGCGGAACGCGACCCTGCTCGGGCCGACGCCTACCGTCGCGTCGCCATCCCGATGGCCTACAACCTTGCCACCAACACGTGGATCGGCTGGGGCGAAGGCGTGGGTGCGGTGGAGGAACCGCATCGACGCTTGGGACTCGAAGCGGCTCGCCTGAACATCGCCTTGGCCAAGGAGGCCGGTCTCGGCCCGGAACGCCGTCGCAACGGGCACTGGATTCTCGGCGCGCACCTCATCGCCGCTGGCGACTTCGACGCTGCGGCCGAGGAGTTCGCGGCGAGCCGAGACCTCGCATCCGAAGCCGGGCTCGATCAAGCCGCGCGCATGGCGCAAGGCTGGATCCACGTGGCGGCAATCCTGGCTGGCAAGGACGCCGCGCCGAGACTCGATGCCACCAAGCGGGCGCTGGCCGGCGGCGACAACGGCGAGTTCTTCGCGCGCCAATACGACACCGCCTTGCGGGTCTTCGGGGAGCAGGAAGACGAAAGCCCCACAGCGCCTTGAAGATCGCGCCCGGTTCGCACACAATTCGCGCCCTGTCTTTCCTGGTCCCGGCTTTGCGATCGGCGAGAGACGCTTGAGCATCGTCCGGCTGAATGTCCGGCTTTTGTCGGGCTAGGGTCCGGTTTTGAGTCTCCTGTTGAGAGTGGATCGGGGAAGAGCTTGCAGATTGGTCGCCTGCTTGGCCATGGTTTCGGCTGCACTGGCATGGGCGCAGGATGCGCCGCCGGCGGTCGGCGACCTGGCGCCCGAGTTCGAATTGCCCGCACTCGCGGCGGGGCACATGCTCTCGCTCGCGGAGCATCGCGGCGCGGTGGTGTACCTCGAGTTCTGGAACTCGTTCTGCGCCCCCTGTCGCGCCTCCTTCCCCAAGCTCGACGCCCTGCGGCGGCGACTGCCGAGGGAGGACTTTGAGGTGATCGCCGTCAACATGGACCGCTTTGCCGACGACGCGCGCAGGTTCCTCGAAGACACGCCCGTGAGCTTTCCCGTCGTCAGCGATGCCTCGCTCTTGACCGGCCGCCGCTTCGGCGTGAATGTGCTGCCCACCGGATTTCTCCTGGACCGTGCCGGTGTGATCCGCGACATCCACCAGGGCGAATTCGACATGGCACGATTCGGCGCTCGCGTCGCCGAGTTGATCGGCCATCCGCAAAAGCATTCCCGCAAGGACGCGCCGACGGCGTCGTCTTCCGCAACCAACAAGAGGCCTTTCTGACATCTCTCTCGCCATCGTTCTGCTGATCGTGATCATCGGCTCCGTTGCCTTCAACTGGCTG
>VXSY01000294.1 GCA_009837725.1 Gammaproteobacteria bacterium
GTTCGAAAGACGCGCCTGTCCGCGCCACGGGTCGCCCCTCACCGCCGGGAGGAGGGTCTTGGGGGGGCGGGCATCTTGCCCTCCCACGCGCCGCAAGGCGCGCTGAGCACATACTCGTCGTCCCAACCTGCGCCCCTATCGAGGGGACACCCTCGCGCAACAACCATGTTTGGGTAGGCGCTTGCCTCGTTGCGGTTTGCGTTTCGCTTGCCGGCACCGTTGGTGCGAGCCCCGAACTGCTCGTGCCAGCGCTCGAGTACGGTGCCAAGGATTGCGGCTTCTGCCATCGGTCGCCGGCCGGCGGCGAGGCCCACAATGAGCGTGGCGAGTGGCTGGTTCGGGAGCGCGAGCGACGCGGCGCCGAGAAGGTCGATGTGGCTTGGCTGGCGGCGCGGGACGAGAGGGTTGGGCAAGCGCAGGAGTTGCCGGCCGACGCGAGGTCGGTAGCGGCACTTACCCCGATCAAGCCCCAGCCAGCCGACCTTTCGCGGCCGGTGGACTACACGACGATGCACGGCGACTGGCCCGCCTACGGCGGCAACCTGCGCGCCCAGAAACACTCGCCTCTCGATCAGATCTCCGCCGCCAACGCCGGCGAGCTTGCCGTCGCCTGGGTGTGGGAAGCCTTCGACAATCGTCGCTATGTGGATGGCACCGACCGCAACGCGGTGCCAGACGGCTTCAAGGCGACGCCGCTCATGGTGGGCGGGCGCGTCTTCATCCGCACTGCGTTTTCGGCAGTCGCCGCACTCGATCCGCTGACCGGCGAGACGCTTTGGACCTACGATCCCGGCACCGGCGACGGCCCAAGGCCTCCCGTGTTCGGCTTCTCCACCCGCGGCCTCGCCTATCACCAGGACAAGGACGGCGGCCGCGTGCTCCTCGTCACCAGCGACGGCTGGCTCATCGCACTCGCGCCGGACACCGGCAAGCCCATCGCCGACTTTGGCGAGGAGGGTCGCGTCGATCTCACGAAGGGCCTGCGCCGCCTCCTGGCCCGCGACGCCAACACGTGGAACTATGCCCCGGCACTCTGCGGCGACATCGTGATCCTCGGCAACCAGACCTCCGACACATCGCACTACCAGGAGTACTGGAGCACAAACGTCCCCTTGGGCGACGTGCGCGGCTTCGACGTCAAGACCGGCGAGCAGGCATGGGTGTTCAAGACCATTCCGCAGGAAGGCGAGTTCGGCAACGACACCTGGGGCGAGGAGTCCTGGCGCTGGATGGGCAACACCAATGTCTGGACCATGATGAGCTGCGATGCGGAGCTCGGCATTGCCTACCTGCCGGTCAGCGCCCCGTCGAGCCACTTCTACGGTGCCATGCGACCGGGCGACAACCTCTTCGGCACTTCCGTGGTCGCGGTGGACGCCGGCACCGGCGAGCGCAAGTGGCACTTCCAGACCGTGCATCACGACATCTGGGACTACGACCTGCCAGCCGCGCCGGTGGTGGCGGACATCGTCATGGATGGCAAGCCGGTGAAGGCAGTGGCGCAGGTGAGCAAAGTGGGCTTTCTCTACGTCTTCGATCGCGTGACCGGCGAACCGCTGTGGCCCATCGAGGAACGCGCGGTGCCGCCGAGCGACCTTGAAGGCGAGCAGGCGTCAAAGACGCAGCCCTTCCCCACCTGGCCGCCGCCGTTCGAGATGCAGGGGCTCACGGATGACGACATCAATAGCCTCACCCCGGAAATCGAAGAGCTCGTCCGCGAGCGACTCAAGGGCATCCGCACCGGCGGCCTGTTCGTGCCGCCTTCCACCGACGGCACCATCGCGGTTCCGGGCTGGGGCGGCGGCGCCAACTGGGGCGGCGCCGCGTTCGACCCCGACACCCGAATGCTCTACGTAGCCTCGCGCCGGGCACCGCTTTTGATGACCGCCCAAGAAATGCCACGCCTCAAGCGCAACGGCATCGCCTTCGGCATCCGGCCGAGGTTCGTCAACGTGCAGCGCCTGCCGGTGGTGAAGCCGCCCTGGTCAAGCATCACCGCCTATCACCTCGACACCGGCGAGATCGCCTGGCAAGTGGCCAACGGCCGCGGCCCCAAAGGTCACCCCCTCCTCGAGGGCCTCGACCTGCCCGACCTTGGCGAGACGAGCAACGCACCGGGCCTCTTGGTGACCAAGCACCTGCTCTTCCACGGCCACCGCACCAATCAAGGCACGACCCTGCGGGCCCTCGACAAGGCCACCGGCGAACTGATCGCCGAACACCCCGTGCAAGGCGGCCACCTCTCTGCCCCACCCATGACCTACCTATCCGGCGGCCGACAGTTCATCGTCCTCGCCACCGGCGCCGGCCTTGAGCCCGCGAGACTCACCGCTTTCCGCCTGCCTTGACCCGGCGAGCCAAGAGCGCCTTCCCAGGACAAATCCCGCAACCCAATGATCTTGCGGTGTCTTTCCTCGTAGGGGACGGGCTTGTCCCGTCCCGTGCCGCAGCGCAGGTGCGACTCCATCAGACCGATATCACCCTTCAGGCCCGAATAGAGCGAAAACGCGATAAAGCCCGCAACCGCCTAGTGCCAGAGGCGGAGCGGCCAGTCCCAGATCGTGGGATCCGACTTCACGCGTAGGGCGTACCGTCCTTGTGCGAGTACACGCCGCCCTTCCCCCGGCACTTGACCTGCATGTCGATGTCGGGATAGTCCACATCGTCGTCCTGCCGGCGTGTCCCCACTTCCAGGTAGGTGACTGACGCCGCGGTGTCGTTCACGAGATGGTGGCCGTTGGGATTGCCGGCCGGGAAGCCCGCGCACATTCCGGGTTCCAGCGGCGTGCGTCCTTCGTCGGTTACCAAGGTCGGGTGACCCGCCAAGACATAGATGAGCTCGTCCTCCGCCGAGTGCCAATGCCGCTGGGAAGACCATGCACCTGGCGGCAGGGTGACGAGGTTCACGCCGAACTGACTTAGCCCGAACGGGTCACCCAGCGCGCGCCTTTCCCGACCCGCGCAGGGAATGGAATAGGGGTGTGGATAGCCGCTGCCCCGACGCGGGGCCAGGGAAACGGCGTCGATTGCGGCTCGTTCTGTCATGGTCACTCCTCAAGTCAACCGTCATTGTTCCCGTCGCCACGACCGCCACAGCCATGCCCCGACTCGTCCGCAACGCCCTAACCGTGGCACAGGACCGCTGCGCCAGCAAGCCCGGCATCCTCGTCGACGGCAACGGATTGATGCTCCGCATCCAGAAGTCCGGCGCCAAGTCCAATCACTTGCTTGGCGTTAGGGGCGCGGGTATCGTGCGCGGCTTGCGTGACAGATGCGCCGAGCAGTGTTTTGGGGACCGTAAACCGAGGCCACGAGGGATTGTGAGCGAGTTCAGTTTGTCAGGAGCCAGCAGGTGACTCAGGCGGTGCCGCAGCCGCTCGAGTCCTTCGTGCAAGTGCTCGCGGACGAGGAAATCGACGAGATCGAGCACGAGTGCGCGCAACTGCCGGACCGCGAGTCGGCGGCCATCGACGCCATGATGATCGTGCAGAAGCGGCGCGGCTGGATTTCCGACGAGAGCCTTGGCGCCATCGCCCGCCTCCTCGGCATGTCGGTGGAGGCGCTCGACAGCGTGGCCACCTTCTACAACCTGATCTTCCGCCAGCCGGTAGGGCGTCACGTGGTGATGGTGTGCGACAGCGTGTCGTGCTACGTCATGGGCGCGGACGGGCTCCGCGGTCGCATCGAGGAGCATCTCGGCATCCGCACCGGCGAGACCACCGAAGACGACCGCTTCACCTTGCTGCCCATCGTCTGTCTCGGCGCCTGCGACCGGGCTCCCACCCTGATGATCGACGAGGAGCTCATCGGCCCCGTCGATGCCGAAAACCTCGAAGCCGTGTTCTCGCGCTTCGAGTAGCGCTTGCCCGTCGCTCCCCGCAACTCGGCCAAACTCCAAGCCACGAGGAACGCTAGAGAATGGATGACGTTCGCCCCCTGATCGGCATCATCGACGCGGTGGGCGGCCGGGTCGGCCTCGACGACTACGAGTCCCACGGCGGCTACGACGCCGCCCGACGCGCCGTCACCGAGATGGCGCCAAGCGACGTGATTGATCTCGTCAAGGACGCGAACCTGCGCGGGCGCGGCGGCGCCGGTTTCCCCACCGGCATGAAATGGAGCTTTGTCCCCCAGGGTCCGGACGTAGGCCTCAAGTATCTGGTCTGCAACGCCGACGAAATGGAACCCGGCACCTTCAAGGATCGCTACCTCATCACCTACAACCCCCACGTGCTCGTGGAGGGCATGATCATCGGCGCCCACGCCATCGGCGCGGAACAAGGCTATGTCTTCCTGCGCGGCGAATACCACGAGCCGGGCGCCGAACTCGAACGCGCCATCGCCGATGCCTACGCCAAGGGCCTTCTCGGCCAGGGCATCTTCGGCACGGAAACGAACTTTGACCTGCGCCTCCACCGTTCCGGCGGCCGCTACATCTGCGGCGAGGAAACCGCGCTCCTGAACGCCCTCGAAGGCAAGCGGGCGCAGCCGCGCCAAAAGCCGCCGTTCCCGCCGGCGAGCGGCGCCTGGGGCCGCCCCACCATCGTCAACAACGTCGAGACCTTCTGCAACGTGCCCGGCATCGTCCGTAACGGCGCGGAGTGGTATCACGGTCTCGGCGCAACGGACGACGCCGGCACCAAGCTCTATGGCGTCTCCGGCAGGGTCAACAAGCCTGGGCTGTGGGAACTGCCCATCGGCACCACCGTGCGGGAGATCATCGACGAGCACGCTGGCGGGATGCAGGACGGCTACAAGCTGCGCGGCTTCCTGCCGGGCGGCGCCTCCACAGACTTCCTCGTGGAGGAACACCTGGACCTCGCCATGGACTACGGCACCATCCAAGCGGCCGGCAGCCGCATGGGCACCGGCACCATGATCATCATGGACGACTCCATCTGCCCGGTGGACATGTGCCGCAACCTCGAGCACTTCTTCGCCCAGGAGTCATGCGGCTTCTGCACTCCCTGCCGCGAAGGGCTGCCGTGGGTAGAGTCGCTTCTCATCGACATTCTCGAAGGCCGCGGCGAGGAAGGCGACCTCGACATCCTGGCCCGCAACGCCCAGTTCATCGGCGGCCCCACCAACACCTTCTGCCTGCACGCCCCCGGTGCCATGGAGCCCCTGCAAAGCGCCCTCAAGTACTTCCGCGAGGACTTCGAACACTACATCCAGAACGGCACCCGCGCGCCCTCCCCCGGCTGAACGCGCTTTCGGGGTTTCAGCCCGCCGAGGACGCGGAGTCGCTGACGCGGGAGGAAACGCGAGTTGCCCCTCAAGAGCCGCTGGTGCACCTTCGTCAGAGGCGCCGGGAAGGCCCTCAACGCGAACGAAGTGCCCGCGCAGTCATGCCGACATGTCCCCCAGAGTTCCTTTAGCCCGAATCCTCGCCTCTTCCCTCTTCCTAGTAGCCGACTAACTCGAAGGGGCAAGGGGGTGCGTGTCGGCATTCAAATGTTGCCGTTAGACGCCCCTTCGTTTCCGTACGCCTCTGCCGCGAGAAACTTGGTGGCGAAAATCGTCCGCAGTTCTGAAAGGGCCGAAGGCATGGGGCCGGCACTCGTCAGTCCGAAATACGTCGCCGCCCTCGTCGCCCCGACGTAGAGGAACTTGGTGAACAGGCGCGGGTACAACTCGGCCAATCGATCCACGTCCGCAAAGAACACCGCTTCGAACTCCAGTCCCTTGATGTGCTGAGCGTCGAACACGCGCACATCGTTCTCCTGGCCGATCGCCTGCCCAGCGTAGCAAGCCACGACATTCACGTTGTGCGGCGCCATCGCTCGACCGAGTTCCTCAGCCATTACGCCTACCTGCGGCTCCTCTGGGACAAGAACGGCAATTGAAGGGAGTTCTCCGCCAAAGCGCTCTATCTCAAGGATCCGATCGGCAATCCAGTTGCTGATGGCACCACCAGCCGTATGTTCCGCAAGAACTGGCGCGAACCCGGCGCTCGTTGCGCCGTCAGGTAGTTCGACCTCGAGCCCACCTTCACCAGACACCCGGACTATCTCCCGCGCGAGATCTAGCAGCTGAGGGCTGTGCCGGTAGCCGGTGGACAGGTGCCGAAAGCCCACCGGCGGCATGGTCGGTATCTGGGCCCTCGCCCACTCAATCTCCTCCTCGGAGCGGGTCCCCCACGCGGTGAGCCTCTGGTTAAAGTCGCCGCAGGCGAAGAACGAGCGCGCACCTGGATGAGTGAGGGCGAGCATGCAAGCAAGCTGCACCGGTGAGAAGTCCGTCGCCTCATCAACAAAGATCTGGTTGCGGTACGGGATCGTGGGAAGCTGAGCCCAGAAAGCGCTCTCAAGGCTACGCCGACCTGCACGCGATTGGCGCTCTTCTCGGCAAAACCGCAGAAGCGCCAACAGGATCATGTCCACCTCTAAGGGCCCCACCTCGCCCCGAACCACGCGGCCCTCCACATACCACTGGCCCTCCGACTGGCGAGTACGTCGGAAGCGTTGATATCTGGCGGCAACTTCGCGCGTGTACGGCCTCACGGGGTTGAGCAGTGGCCGCAATGCGCTGACCAGACGCAGGTTACGACCTACCCTCTCTCGCTCTTTGGTCGACAACCCGCAGTTGCCGATCCAGTCAATCAATGCGGCGCTACGTGACCCTTTTCGCAGGGACCGCCCTAATGATGCCGCTCGGGCGTCCGCGCGCACGGCCGCCTGATACGCATGCTGCGCTCGGGTCAGCCGCCCCGCCTGCGCCACAGCAGCGCCTTCATCCTCATCATCCGGGTCTCTGTCGGAATCGTCTGCCCCAGAACCGTCGTCGTCAGACTCTTCACCAATCTCTTGAAGGGTCTCAAGGAAATCAGCAATCCCCTTAAGGAACCCATCATCCTCCCTGAGGTGCTCGGTCAAGCGGTGACGAATGATGTCCCGCGAGGACGCCTGCAAGCTTTCCATCATCTGCGCCCAACTCGGCGCCCGACCTTCGAGCCTGCGCACCAGTGCCTCGACGTCTGCAGGGTCAACGGAGTCGATCGAGGCAGCTAGATCTTCCACACGCTTGAGCGCGTCACCCTCCAGCAGCCCTCGGAGTACTTCAACGTTGGCAAGGATCCTGCGTGACGAGAAGTCGTGCCGCTGCCACCTCTCGAAATCGTCATACCATCCTGTGACGCTATCGCATGTCCCTTCCATGAGATAGCCATCGTTGCGCTGCATCACCAATCCCTGTGGCCTCTGCGCACTACGCAACAATCGCAGGGAACCCCGGGCCAACTCGAGCCGAAACTCGTCCCAAGTACGGATATTCGCGTCCGGAGCCGGGACTCCTTCCCGGGCGAACGCTTCCTTGACGTACTGGCGCAACAACTCCGTTGGGGAGAACATTCGCCAACTGACCGTGTGTGGGATCGCGTTCGGTCCCATCTGCTCGATCACAACCAGTTCTTCGGCCTCGAGGGCAGCAAGGTCCAGCTTCTGACCGAGTCGACGGATCAAGGTCGTAGTTTTGCCTGTTCCTGGGGGACCTAGAAGAACCAAGCAGTCCTCAAGGGGTAGCCGGAAGATCTCGTCCTGGAACTGGTCAAGAATCGGCTGGTCGCGCAGGGCCATCTGAGTGAGAACTTCCCGTTGTCTCCGAGCCATGGCGTCGTGGTCGGCTTGCTCGGCAGCGAGCAGGGAACGCAAAGGATCTTCGGCATCGTCGAGGGTCTCGAGCAACTCGCGTAGGGACTCGATCCAAATCGGAGGCGGAGAGAAACGGTGTACTAGCGAGCGACGCGAGTCCCAGCCACGCTCGTCATGTGCCGGCCGGAGTTCAGTCCTTTCGACCACTTCCAGTACGGCACCGCCCGGCGCAGTCATCTCGTCGCCGATTGGCATGGCCGCCAGCCTGCCAATCGGGGACCGGTAGCTCGCTAGCTGGCGACTTGTCCGGCAAGTTCCAAATCGACAGATGAAGTAGGTGACCGGCTTGCCGTCCGCCGTCGCAACGACCCGCGATATGGCCGGCTCCTTGCTTAGCTGCGAAAGGTCCCGATGTTGCTCCGCTTGGATACGCCCAAGGTGCTGAATTCCTTGAAGCGTTGGCGAGGCGAGCACGTCTTGCGGAGACGGTGGCGGGGCGGAAAGCCCTTCTAACGCGTTCTCGGAAATCTCCTCGAAGGCTGAAATGACGTCCGCCGCTAGCGCGGCTAAGGATGACTCTGCGCGTCGCTTGGGCAAGTGTGTTCTCCTTTCGGTCAGCCGGCCAGCGTATCCGCTCCGGTAGGGGCAAGGCAAGCAACCGAAAGCAATGGAGCGGCGCGGTGTACGTACGGACTGTAGGTCAAGCACCGGAGCTATGGTCGAAAGTGGTACGGATGAGTTGAGTCGTGCGGCGTATCGCTGCTGAAGTTGAGCTTGGCGACTTCAAACATCAGCAGGAGGAGCACACCCCACGTGGACAAAGATGACGTGTTTGAGCTGGTGGCGCCAGCGACGGTTTCCGCCCCCTTGCGGACCTTCTTCGCGCCGTCGCGAAGCGTCTGATCGAGGTGGCGGTGCAGGCGGAGTTCCACGAGCACCTTTCGGCGTTCGCGGGCGAGCGGCTGGGAGACGGCCGGCGTCGGGTGGTGCGCAACGGGCACCTTCTGGAG
>VXSY01000258.1 GCA_009837725.1 Gammaproteobacteria bacterium
GACAACCCAACACCGGCGATTCGCAACGCCAGTTCAGAGCTTCCCTAGCGCCGCTTCGCGGCGCTCTGGCAGTTTTCGCTGGCGCGAAAACTGCTGGCCCGTCGCGTACGGGGCGCGTCCGATCGATTTCTACCACGCCGGCTCCTAGCCGCGAATCGCGCCCCACGCACCGCGTTCGACCGACGTAGGGGCTAGGCTTGACCTTGCCCTTGCCTTGGGTTGATGTCGCCAACGTGCTCGGATCGGTCGGCACGGGCGACCACAAGGGTCGCCTCTACGGGGTCAGGGCGTCCCTCAATGCCTTGCAGGCGTCGTCCATTGGCTGGCGGGCAGCGCCGACGACGCGGCTTTGGCCGAAGAAGCCGTGGATCATGCCGCCGTAGCGTTGGCAACGGGCGGTGACGCCGGCGTTGGCTAGGGCAGTTGCGTACGCTTCGCCCTCGTCCCTCAACGGGTCGTACTCGGCGGTCATCACCAACGCTTCCGGCAAGTCACTGAGGTCGTCCGCGAGCAGCGGCGAGGCGTAGGGGTTGCTGCGCTCGTCCGCCTCCGGCGCGTAGTGGTTCCAGAACCAATGCATGGAATCGGCGGTGAGCATGTAGCCCTCGCCGTTGTCGCGATAGGACGCGGTGTTGAAGTTGACGCCGTCCGTGACGGGATACACCAAAAGCTGAAAGCGGATGTTCGGCGCGTCTTCTGATCCAGCGCGGCGCTTGTCTCGCGCCATCTGCGAAACGACTGCAGCAAGATTGCCCCCCGCGCTGTCGCCAGCCACGGCGAGGCGGCTAGCGTCGGCACCGATGTGGTCGGCATTCTGCACGGCCCAAACCGTCGCCGCATAGCAATCGTACGCCGCTGCCGGGAAGCGATGTTCCGGCGCCAAGCGATAGTCCACCGACACAACCGTCGCGCCGGCGCCTTTGCACACTTCTCGACTTTGGCCGTCGGCAGTGACGAGGTCGCCGATCACCCAGCCGCCGCCGTGGAACATCATCACGAGCGGGAACGGCCCCTCGCCGTCTGGGGTGTAGATGCGCACCGGCACGCCGTTCGCGGAGGCGTCGGTCACCGCAGCCACCGCAACGTCCGGCGCCTCCGGCTGCATCGTTCGGTACATCTCGCGTCCGGCCTCCACCGGCATATCGACCAGGGTAGGTCCTTCCACCTCGGCCATCTGCGCCAGCATGGCCTCGTACTCCGGGTGCAACGGCATCGCGCGCCTCTCATGTGCTTCAAAGGGGCGCGATTATTCCCCATGTCCGAAGTAAGATGCGCGCTTTGTTGGCCTTGAGGACACGCATGGGCGGCACTGGCAACGGCGGCTTCAACGCACGCGGGAAGGAAGGCGACGAGGGCGATGCCGAAAAAGCGCGGCAGTTCGCGGTGGTGGACAACACGCTCCTGAAGAACCGCACGCTCACCATATTCGGCGAGATCGACAAGGACATGGCGCGGCGCACGGCGGAGCGGCTGCTGGCGCTGTCGTTCGAGGGCGACGATCCCATCACCCTCTACATCGGCTCCCCCGGCGGGCATGTGGAATCGGGCGACACCATCTTCGACATGATCCGCTTTGTGAAGCCCACCGTGCGCATCGTCGGCACGGGCTGGGTCGGCAGCATCGCCACGCACATCTATCTTGCGACCGAGCGGGAGAACCGCTACGCCCTGCCGAACACGCGGTTTCTCATCCACCAGCCGGCCGGGGGCTTCGGCGGCGATGCCTCGGACATCGAGATCCATGCCCGCGAAATCCTCAAGACCCGCGAGCGCATCAACGGAATCATCGCCGAGCAGACCGGCCAGCCGTTGGAGCGGGTGAGCAAGGACACCGACCGCGACTACTGGATGAGCGCGGAGGAGTCGCAGGAGTATGGCCTCGTCGGGACGATTATCCGCTCGGCGGACGAGCTGGCCTAAATGGCGGAGGCGCTGCGGCTCGATCTCGGGGACCGGAATGTTGGTGCGCTGATCCTCCGAGCACCAAGACATCGTGCGTCTCTCGTGCTAGGCCACGGCGCCGGCGCCGGCATGGAACACGCCAACATGGCGGGCATTGCGGAAGCCTTCGCCGGAACTGGCGTGTCCACCTTCCGCTTCAACTTCCCCTACCGCGAAGACGGCCGCAATCGCGTGGACTCCAAGGATGTCTCCACCGCCACGATTGCCGCTGCCTTGGACGCTGCGCAGGAGCGGCTCGAGGGCCCCTATCTCCTAGGCGGCCACAGCTTCGGCGGGCGCATGGCTTCCCACGCCGTGGTGGATCACGCCCTGGATGTGGCGGGGCTCGTGTTCTGCTCCTTTCCGCTGCACAACCCGCGCAAGCCTTCGCTGGCCCGCGCCGAGCACATGGACACCATCGGCTGCCCCATGCTGTTCCTGTCCGGCTCCCGCGACGGCATGGCGTCTGCCGATCTGATGACCGAACTCACGAGTCGCTTGGGTGCCACGCTGCATTGGCTGGAAACCGCCGACCACGGCTACAAGGTGCTGAAACGCACCCGAACGCGCACGGATGATGTATTCGCCGAGATGGCCGGGCATGTCGATGCCTGGCTTGGCGCGAGGCTCGGCGTCTGAACGCCGCAAGGGATTTCTGCAGAGGCAAGGGGAAACGGGAGAACACATGAAACTAGCGACATTCACGCACGGACGCGAGACGCGCATTGGCGTCGTGGTGGGGGAGCTCGTCATCGACCTCTCCCGCGCCGCCCCGGACCTGCCCACCGACATGCGCTCGCTGCTCGAGGCCGGCGACGATGCCTTGGCAACGGCCGCGGCGGCCCAGACCAGTGTCGAGCACGCCCTCGCCGTGAACGACGTGGAACTCAAGGCGCCGGTGCCAAATCCCGGCAAGATCCTCGCCATCGGCCTCAACTACGCCGACCACATCGCCGAGTCCGGCGGCAAGGCGCCAGCCGTGCAGATGTGGTTCAACAAGCAGCACAACGCCGTCAACGGCCCCTACGGCAGCATCAACAAGCCGGTGGTGTCAGACATGCTCGACTACGAGGGCGAACTGGTCTTCGTCATCGGCAAGCGTGCCAAGCATGTGCCCAAGGAACGCGCCCACGAGGTGATTGCCGGGTTCTGCTGCGGCAACGATGTCAGCGTGCGCGACTGGCAGGCGCGCTCGCAGACGATGCAGATCGGCAAGTCGTTCGACACCCACGCGCCGATCGGCCCCTGGATCGTGACGCCGGACGAGATCGGCGACCCGCACGATCTCGGCATTCGCACCTTGGTCAACGACGAGACCCGTCAGGACAGCAACACCCGGCACCTGATCTTCGACTGCTACGACCAGATCGCCCACCTCACGCAGTCGTTCACCCTGGACCCGGGCGACGTGATCTTCACCGGGACATCTTCGGGCGTGGGCGCGGCCATGAAGCCACCGGCCTGGATGAAGGTGGACGACGTCGTGCGAGTCGAGATCGAGAACATCGGCTACATCGAGCACACGGTGGTCGCAGAGGACGCCACCACGGTCATTGGCTAGCGCCGCCGGGAACCCAACTGCCGACGCGCTCGCCAGGGCGCACTAGTGCCCGCAGGGGCAGGGCTTGTCCCGGTCTGTCCCCGCCCGTCCTGAATGCGCCGACAGCAGTTCGCCCAAGCGAACTGCCAACGCGCCCGTTGGGGCGCGCCGCCCGGACAAGCCCATCCCCTACGAACTGGGATGGCGCACCCTCGGGAGAAGGCAGGCTGAATCCCTCCCGAGGCGGTGCCCACGCAGTCAATAGAACGACGCCTCCCCCGGCGGCCGCGTCTTGAACCGTCGATGCACCCAGAGGTATTGCTCCGGGCACTGCCGAACTGCCTGTTCGATGACCCGGTTGATCTCGGCGGCGTCGGCCGCGAAGTCGTCGCTTGGAAAGTTGTGGAAGGGGTCGCTGAACTCGGCCTCCCAGCGTCCTTGGCGGGGGTCGCGCCGGTGCGAGAGGAAGAGCACGCGAGCACTCGTGCGCCTTGCGAGGCGCGTCGTCACGTTGATGGTCGCTGCCTCGATGCCGAAAAACGGCACGAACACTGCGTGGCGCAAGCCGTAGTCTTGGTCCGGGGCATACCAAAGCGCGCCGCCCTTGCGCAGGTGTGCCACGGCGCGACGCAGGGCGCGGCGCTGAATCGTCGCCGCCAGATGGCGCTCGCGCCCCCGGCGAATGACCTGATCCAGCACCGGATTGCCATGCGGACGGTAAAGCGCTGCGAAGTCCGCCTCTCGCCCCGTGAGTCCTCCGGCGAGATCAAGAGTCGTGAAGTGCGCGCCGATCACGATCACGCCGTTCCCTTCGGCGAGCGCTGCCCGATAGATGTCGAGGCCGGTCAGCGTGAACCGCGCCTGCAAGCGCGCGACCGGCCCCAGCCAGATCATGGCGCTCTCGACGAAGGCGATGCCGGTGGAGCGGAACACCTCCCTTGCGAGCGACGCCCGCTCTTCGTCCGACCGTTCCGGAAAGCACAGCGCAAGGTTCGTTTCAACGATGTGGCGCCGCCGTTTCGCAAGTCGCCACCCCAATGCTCCGAACGCCCCGCCGAGGCGCATCAGCCAAGCGACCGGCAGCCGTACGACCATCCACGCCACGGCAACGCCAAGCCACACGGGCCAATGCCGCGGCGCAGTCAACCTCCACGCCCCGGCGTCGGCACGCGTTATCGGTTTGTCGGTGGAACGAGACATCGCCAAATCGCGCGCCCCCAACCTCTCCCATTGGAACAACCCTGTAACCCAATCATCGTACGTCTCTTTTCTTGATAGGGGACGGGCTTGTCCCGTCCCGGCGCGCCCTGACGGGCGCGTTGGCAGTTCGCTTGCGCGAACTGCTGTGCGTCGACGAAGTTCCTCGTCGCATTCAAGACGGGCGGGGACAAGCCCGCCCCTACGAGGAATGCTCGCATCACTCGCAGCTACGGCTAGGAGCCACCTCCCTGTTGGGTTTGCCGCGGACCTCTGGAGGGAGGGCGCCCAGCCGCCAGAAGTTCCGGCAACGCGAAGCGGGCGCCGGACCATGGCCAACCATTGAACGCATCGGGAGTGCGCTATTGTCGCCGCCATGAAGACGGCATCGTTCCTCGCAGCAGTGGCGCTTGCGCTCGTTGCCGGCTGCGCCAGTGCGCCGCGCCCGTTGCAGTTGGTGACGACCGGCAGCCTGACCTACCCGGAGGCGGCTCGCGCGCAAGGGGTGGAAGGCGAGGTGCGAGTGCAGTACGACGTGGATGTCACCGGCACGGTGGTGAATGCGCGCATATTGGCCGCCGATCCGCCGGGCACCTTCGAGCAGGCGGCGCTCGACTTCGTGCTGTCCTGGCGCTTCCGCCCGGTGGAGGCGAACGGCAGGCCCGTGGTGGTGGAGGACAATGTGAGCGAGATCGCCTTTCGCCTCGACGATCGCCGTGCCGACCTCTACCCGTGATGATTTGGGCAAGTCACCGGGCAACACGGGCCTATCGGTTCACGCTTGCGCTTCCTTCCATGCGTTCGCCGCCGCGTGCCCATGCGACCGTCAGCGCCGGCTCGGATCGCGCCCCTAGCACGGCCCATAGCTCACCGAGGTTGTGGATGCGAACTCCGCCGACGGTCAGGAGCAGGTCTCCTGTCGCCATACCGCAAGCGTCGGCCAAGCCGCCATCGGTGACCGCGCGCAACTCGAGCCCAAGGGCCGTTTGCACCAGGCTCGCGCCGAAGTCGGGCGGCACGCCGGCATCCACCCGAATGCCCCGTTCGAGGTAGAGATGGAAGTTGGCCGCGATCTGGCGAAAGTGGGCGTCGAAGACCTCCGGCGCCGCGTCGAACGCGGAAGGGAACCCGCTCTGGCGCAACGTCACTCTGGTCGGCCAACCCGCCGCAGTTGCCGGCTCCACGCGAACTTCGATTTGTGTGCCGGCGCAAGGCATGTCGTCCTTGCGTACCCGCAGAAGCCGCTGCGGCACGCTCTCAAGCACCGTGGCCGCGCAACCATCGCCATCCGGTGACGGAAAGGCCGGGATCCGACAGTTGCCGCCCTCGTTCTTGGAAGAGCACGCTTCCCATACCTCGTGCAGGGGTCGTTCCACGTTGAAGACTGCGGTGAGTTCGGCCACGGCACCCTTGCCATTTGCGGGGACGGCGGATTGTAGTCGTCCTCCGAACGGCGGCATGCGGTGGATTGCCGCCGTGGCCCTTGCGTTGCTCGCTCCCTGGAGCCACGGCGAGGAAGCAACCCACGGCTACTCCTACATCTACGGCCTCGCCTATCCGCCAGACTTCCCCCATTTTCGCTACGTCAACCCGAACGCACCCAAGGGTGGCGTCCTGCGCACCCCCGGCTTCGACAACTACGACAGCTTCAACCCCATCCTCGATCGTGGGGTCCCGCCCGCCGGCATCAGTTTCCTGGGTTTCCCAAAGTTCATCTACGACTCCTTGCTCGAACCCGCTATCGACGAGCCGACGAGCCAATACGGGCGCCTCGCCCAATCAGTGCGCGTGCAGGACGACACCATCACATTTGAGCTCCGCCCGGAGGCCCGCTGGCACGACGGCGCACCCATCACGGCAGAAGATGTCGCCTTCACCTTCAGAGCCGTGCACGAACACGGCTCGGTGGAACTCCGGTCGTCGCTCGCCAGCGTGCTCGCCGCCGAGACGCCCGCGCCAAACACCGTGGTTTTCCACCTGAAGCCCAACGCCGCAGACGCCGCCACTGTGCCGCTCTTTCTCGGCCGCATGGCGATCTTCCCGGCGCACTACTGGCGCGAGCGCGACATCAGCAAGACGGTGGCCACGCCACCCTTGGGCAGCGGCCCTTACCGAGTCGGGCGCTTTGTGCCGGGCCGCCGCGTCGAATACGACCGCGTGCTGGACTACTGGGGCCGTGACCTGGCCGTGAACCGCGGCCGCTACAACTTCGACACCGTCGTCTTCGATTACTTCCGCGACGAGCACGTGCGCCGCGAAGCGAAGGCCGCGGGCGTGGTGGATGTGGGTCTCGAGTCGGTAGCGAAGAACTGGGCCACCCAGTACGACAAACTGCCCGCCGTACAGGCCGGGCTGCTCAAGAAGGAACTCGTGCCGCTGACCCAGCCAGCGGGCCTATGGTGGGCCATCATCTGGAACCTGCGCCAGCCAAGGTTCCAGGACCTGCGCGTTCGACAGGCTCTCGCCCGCCTCTACGACTTTGCCTACATCAACGACACCCTCTCCTACGGCTTCTACCTCCCGGGTCGGAGTGTGTTCCAAAACTCGCCCATGGCGGCGGTGGGGTTGCCGAACGAACGCGAACTGGAACTCCTCACGCCGTATCGCGCCGAGCTGCCGCCCGAGGTGTTCGGTGAAGCCTTTCAGCCCAGACGCAACGACGGCCCAGGCCCCAACCGCAACGCCATCGCCGACGCACTGGCCCTGTTCCGCTCTGCCGGCTGGCAGCTCGAAGACGGCAGCCTTCGCAGCACGGCCACTGGCGATGCGTTCCACATCGACTTCGTGGTCATCTCCACGGGCCTCGTGCGAACCCTGCAGCCCTACCTCGCCACCCTCGAGCGGGTCGGCATCACCGCCACCGCCCGCGCGCCAGAACTCTCGCACTGGTTCCACCGCATGAGAACGCGCAAGTTCGACGCCGCGCAGCGCAGCTTCGAACCAGCGCATGCGCCGGGCCTGCAACTGCGCAACTGGTTCGCTTCGGCCAGCGCCGACATGGAATACGGCGGCAACTGGGGCGGCATCCGCCACGCCGGCGTCGATTCCCTGATCGACCACGTCATCAAGGCCCGCACCAAGGACGACTTCCTGGCCGCCACCCGCGCCTTGGACCGCGTCCTGATCTGGAGCCACTACTTCCTCCCCCGCTTCTCCAGCCCCGGCTACCGCCTGGTCCACTGGGACCGCTTCGGCCGCCCCGAACACGAACCCCTCCAGCGCATCGCGTACCTGGACACGTGGTGGTGGGATCCGGAAAAGTCCGCCAAAGTGGACGAAGGCATCAAACGACTCGGCCTTTGACAAGCTTCGTCGGGCTGGAAAGGGCCTTCAGTGAGGGTTAGCAGTTCGCGCCAGCGAACCGCGACCCGCACAGGCAGGGGCCGCAAGGGAACGCTTACGCACAACCGTACCTTGCGACGTGCCTGCAACCCGTATCAGATCAGTGTAGACGCGCTTGCCGACCAACTCAGCCGCGCTCGATTGGCGCAGACCGGTGGGCAGGTCAAGCGAGGCTCCGCCTCCACCGGCGACGTGTGCGAGAGGACCGCAGGGACGAGCTTGCCCCTTCCCCTACGACCTGTCCCAAGGCCCCAGGGCCTTGGGGCGAGCGCGTCTCGCCGTCGCACGCGCCACAAGGCGTCAATCTCGTACCAGCTTTGGCGGTTCCGTCCTACAGACCGCGCTTGATTTCCGTGCCACGGTGGGATCCACCCGACCCACCCGAGCCGCCCCGTGCCGCAAGCGCCGCACAGCCTGTGCCCGATGCC
>VXSY01000266.1:0-4666 GCA_009837725.1 Gammaproteobacteria bacterium
GCCAAATGCAGGCACTCAACGACCTCTCGGGGCGAATCCCAGGCGGCACATCCTCGCTTTCTCCGACCTTGTTGCGCCAGCCAACGTCCAGCTCGAAGGGTTACGTGTTTCTGGGACGCCACACTAGCCCCGCCGGGCCGCGAGCCTAAGGCGCAGGGCGTTCAGGCGGATGAAGCCGGTGGCGTCTTCCTGCTGATACGCGCCAGCGTCGTCCTCGAAGGTGACAACGCCTTCGTCATACAGGCTGTGGCTGTCGGACCAGCGCCCGATCACGCTCACGGCGCCCTTGTATAGGCGCACGCGGACGCGACCATTCACGACCTTTTGGGTCTCGTCGATGAGAGCCTGCAGGGCGACTCGCTCCGGCGAGAACCAATAGCCGTTGTAGATCAGCGCCGCATAGCGAGGCATGAGTTCGTCCTTGAGGTGCGCCGCCTCGCGGTCCAGGGTGAGGGACTCCATCGCTCGGTGCGCCTTCAGCAGGATGGTGCCGCCTGGGGTCTCGTAGCAGCCGCGCGACTTCATGCCGACATAGCGGTTCTCGACGATGTCACTGCGCCCGACCCCGTGCGCGCCGCCGACCTCGTTCAGGCGTCGCAGCAGCGTGGCCGGGCTCATGGCTTCGCCGTCGAGCGCCGAAGGATCGCCACCGGCGAAGTCGATGTCGAGGTCGAGCGGTGTGTCGGGTGCGTCCTCGGGCGCCACGCTCCAGCGCCACATGTCTTCGTCCGGGGGGTTGCCGGGGTCTTCGAGGCCGCCGCCCTCGTAGGAGATGTGCAGCAGATTGGCATCCATGGAGTACGGCGAGCCGCCGCTGCGCTGGAAGTCCACGGGAATCTGGCGTTCCGCGGCATAGGCCATGCAGGCTTCGCGGGAGTGCAGGTTCCACTCCGGCGAGCGCCAAGGAGCGATGACCTCGATGTCGGGATTGAGGGCATAGGCGGCAAGCTCAAAGCGCACCTGATCGTTGCCCTTGCCGGTGGCGCCGTGGGCGATGGCATCTGCGCCGGTGGCTGCAGCCACCTCCACCAGGCGCTTGGCGATGAGGGGCCTCGCGATGCTGGTGCCAAGCAGGTACTCCCCCTCATAGAGTGCATTGGCGCGGAACATGGGAAAGACGTAGTCGGCAACGAACGCCTCGGTGAGATCCTCGATGAAGATCTCCCGCACCCCCAGCGCCTCGGCCTTGGCGCGCGCCGGCTCCACTTCGGCACCCTGACCGATGTCGGCGGTAAACGTGACCACCTCGGCCTCGTGCATCTCCTGCAACCAGCGGCACATGACGGAGGTGTCGAGCCCGCCGGAATAGGCGAGCGCAATCTTGCGGGGCATGGGGACATCCGGCAACCAAGAACAAGGCGGCGAGTGTAAACGCGCATCGCCCCCTCGCAACCTGGACAGGCCAGATTTTCCTCCCATGCAGGAGAGGGAGATGTCCCACAACGACACGGCAGTCGAGGGTTGCTGCGCGGCAGGGTGCCGTCGCGCTCGATCTGCCTGCTACGCTTCCGCAATGGAAGGAAATGTAGGCCTCGACATCCGCTCCCGGTTTCGGGGCTATTTGCCGGTGGTGATCGACATCGAGACGGGCGGGTTCGAGCCCAAGAGTCATGCCTTGCTCGAGCTAGCCGCGGTCACGCTCGAGCTTGACGGAGGGCGGCTGAAAGCGAAGGAGGCCCATCGCTGGGCAATTGCGCCGCACCCGGACACGAAGGTGGAGGCGGCATCGCTGCAGGTAACCGGAATTGACCTCAGCGACCCGGCGCGGAACGCGGTGCCGGAGGAAAAGGCTGTGCGGGAGCTGTTCCGGCTAGTGCGGCGGGAGATCAAGCTGGCTCGTTGCCAGCGCGCCATCCTCACCGCCCACAATGCCCATTTCGATCACGCCTTCCTGCGCACTGCCGCCGCCCGCAACGGCGTCAAGCGCGACCCATTCCATCCGTTCTCGGTGATGGACACCGTTTCGCTCGCCGGCGTCGCCTGTGGTCACACGGTGTTGCGGGAGGCATGCAACCGCGCCGGCATTGCCTTCGATCCGGAGCGCGCGCACAGCGCCGCGTATGACGCCCAGATGACCGCGCTGCTGTTTTGCGCCATCGTCAACGCATGGCCGGTGCCCAACGGCCCCTTGATCAAGGCGTAGGGGCGACCCTTGTGGTCGCCCGTCGTGCCGGGCCGAGGCAGTGCGTTGCATCCAGGACGGGCGGGGACAAGCCCCGCCCCTACGAGGGCACCGTTGTCCGTTCGGGCAGGTTGCTGGGGCGATAGTCGTTTGCGGCGCGGTTCATCCGCTCCTGGACGCTCGCGTGGATCTTGGCGCCCTCGGGGATCGTGCGCCGCTTCTCGCCTCGCACTCGCCAGAAGCCGGTGTAGGACTCGTGCGCCTTGTCGTGTGGGTCTTGACGGTGCTTCGCGAGTTCCTGTCGATCCACCTCGAGACCACAATCCTGCGCCTTGTCGAGCATCCAGTGCAGGGCGATGTTCGATAGGCCGCGTTCGTCGTACCAGCCGCCAACGTCGGAGTGAACGCCGGCGAACCAGACCTGCTCCACGGTCTGGCCGGGATGTAGCGCCGTCTCGTCCCAGAGGGATGGAGGGAAGTCCCTGCGCCGCTCGTCGATCGCGAGGGCGTGGTAGCCGTGCGTAACCTCGGCATTGAGGGTTGCGTCGTGGAAGCGCTTGCCGGCGTTCATGACGAGCGACTCGACGGTGTCCCAGACGCCCACGAAGTGCACCGGGCAGTCTCGGCCGAAGGCTTTGCGGAACTCGGCTGCAAGCGCGTCGTTGCCTTCGGTGTTGTACACCTTGGCCGCGTACTCCACGAGATTGCCGGCATCGCGCCGAAGCAGGCCGCACTTGTGGAGCATTCCCGCCAGCGAGCGCACGGTGAAGGCGCCGCGGCTAAAGCCGAACAGGAAGACCTGGTCGCCGGGCTGGTAGCAGGCCATCAGATAGCGATAGGCGTCTTCGACGTTCTTCTGCAGGCCGTGGCCTGTGGCCTGGTCGCCCTTCGCTCTGAGGGTGCCGTCTTCCTCGTAGTCCCACCCGCCGGTGCCGACGCCGGGGTCGTAGTAGGCAACCTGTGCGTCGCCCTTCCGGGCGAGCATGTAGGTGAGCACCACGTTGGTGTTGTTGCTGCCGAACTCGTTGCCGGTGCCGTCGCAGCAGATGACGATGTTCTTCACGGGGCCTCGCGTCTGGTTGTTTGGATGGGGGCAAGATACAGGCGAGACACCCTCCCAAGGCAATCTTCCGCAGGACGCGCCTGATGGCCGGGAGGGTGACTGGGAGGGGGTTGCCGCGCGACGGGTACGGGGTGGTGGCCAGGGGCAGAATCGAACTGCCGACACCTGGATTTTCAGTCCAGTGCTCTACCGACTGAGCTACCTGGCCAGACGGGCGGCGTATTAAAGCGGGTGCTCCATGGGGCGTCAACGAGATGCTGCTTCCGCGTGGCGGGTGGTGCCGCCTTTGGTCAGGCCGAGCCTTCGGGGGCGGGAAGGACGAGTTGCAGCGTCTCTGCGAGTGGGGTCAGGTGGATGCCGAGGGCCTCGGCGGCGGGCGTTGGATCGATGTCGTCGTCGTGATCGAGGACGCCGAGCATGGCGCGGGTGAGCGGTGGATTGGCGGCGAGGCGCTCGAGCGTCCACGCCAAGGCTTGGCCGAGCCAAAGCGGGAGCGACAGCACGTGCGCGGGCTCGGTGCCAAGAGCCTTGGCAGCGGCGGCGATGAGGTCGCGGCGGGATAGGGCGAGCGGCCCTGCGAGTTCGAGCGTGCCGGGCGCCAGGTTTTCGGACAGCGCCGCGCCAATGGCGGACACCACGTCGCCAGCGTAGATGGGCTGTTCCATGCTGCCGGCACGAAAGGTGAAGGCGAGGCGCCTGGCAGCGCGGGCGTTGCGAAAGAGGGCTGCGGCGGCGTAGTCGTCCTCGCCGAGCACCATGGGCACGCGGAGGGACACGGTGGGGATGCCGGAGTCGGCAAGGATGGCTTCGGTGTGGGCGCGGGAGGCGAGGCAGGCGTTACTTGAGCCGGGGTCGGCGCCAAGGATGCTGAGATAAACGATGCGGCTTGCGCCAGCGTCGCCGGCGGCGCGCGCCAAGGCTTCGGCGGGGGCCTCGTGTGCGTCGTGAAAGCTGGCATGTGCGCCTTCGCGGATGATGCCGACGAGGTGGACGATGGCTTCGCAGCCGGCGCAGGCGGAGGCGAGTGCGGCTCTGTCGGCATAGTCCACCACGCGCACGTCCGCGTGGCCCGCGAGCGTGGCCGCGGCTCGTTCGGAACGGACGATCGCTCGCGCGTCCGGTCGTTCGCGCAGCAGGCGACGACCGACGTGGCCATTCGCACCGGTGACAGCTATGGGCAATGGGGGCCTCGTGGTTTCGCTTGTGTGCGGGATGGTACGGGAACGTGGCGAGGATTGGCCTGACGCACCGACGTTGGTGTTTCGGAATTCCGTGGGGGACGGGCTTGTCCCGTGCCGGCGCGCTCTACCGGACGCGTTGGCAGTTGCTGCGCGTAACACGATGATGCCGGACGATTTGACTCGAAGTGAGGGCCTCGGCGGGAAGGCATTCTGCCTTCCCTGCGCGCCAGCGCACTTGCTTCATTGTGGCAGGCGGAAAGCGCCTATCGGCGCATAGGGAAGGCAGCATGCCTTCCCTCC
>VXSY01000266.1:4676-8321 GCA_009837725.1 Gammaproteobacteria bacterium
GCTTTTTGTCCCCTATTATGGCCCCCCCCCCGTGGCCCGTCAAGCCGGTTCCTCGTACGCCAGCGACTCGGCGTCCTCGGCGGGTTAGAAAACTACGAAGAAAGCGGCCAAGGATTATAGGGTTGCGGGATCTGTTCCATGCGAGGGCTCTGCCTGTGCTTTCGTGTCACTCCCCCGTTGGGCTATTGTGTCGTGAATGGCCCAAGCCTCACGAGGGAGGCGAGTCGCTCGATGCATTCTTTCGTCGCTCATCCGCCTGCTGCCGACCCTTCGCCGCGCGTGCGAGGCAGGATGGTGCGCCTTTGCGTGGCGTTGGCTGCGGTTGTCCTGCTCGCGGGCTGCGAGCCGTTGTGGGTGTTGCCGGGGGGTGCGCTTGCGGGGACGGAAACCCGCGTGCCGGACGATTGGAAGTTCAGCGATGCGGTGGCCACGGTGCAGCTCGAAACCGGCGCGGACGCCTACTCGGTGAATGTGTGGGGCGTGGCGGTGGGGCCGCACTTCTACGTCGCCTCGTCGCGAGGCGGAGGTTCGCGCTGGGCACAGCACATCGTGCAGACGCCGGCCGTGCGGCTTCGCATCGACGATGCGGTCTATCCCCTGCGCGCTGCTCGGGTCGAGGATGAAGGGGAACTCGCGACGGTAATCGCCGCCTACGTTCGCAAATACGAGGTGGAGCAGGACGAGAACTTCGTCACCACCGCTTGGGTGTTTCGCCTCGATGCCCGGGAGGGCTCTTGAGAGCGTTTCGGGGCCGGCGCTCGCGGCCGGGCCGGGCCTGCAGTCCCGCCTAGGCCATGCCCGCGCAGGAACGACGATTCGGGGATTGGCTGACGGCCGCCAACGCGGTGTCGGTGGCGCGCCTCGTCGCCGCGCCCTATTCGCTGATGGTGGCGCTGGACGAGCGCTGGCTGCTGGCGAGCGTCATCTTTGTGGGCGCGGTGTTGTCCGACATGCTCGATGGCTACCTTGCCCGCCGCGCCGGCAGGGAGTCGGCCCTCGGCGGCCTGCTCGACCACTCCGCCGACGCCATCTACGTCACCCTCACCTTGTGGGCCTTGGCGCACACGGGCGTCATACCAGGCTTCCTGCCGTTCCTCATCGGCTGTGCCTTCCTGCAATACGTGCTCGATTCCCGCGCGATGACAGGGCAGCCGCTCAGAACCAGCCGCCTGGGGCGCTACAACGGCATCGCCTACTTCGTCCTGGTGGGAGTCATCGTCATCCGCAATGCCCTGGGCGCGACCTGGCTGCCGGACGACGCCATCTGGCTCTTTGGCCTCGTGCTCCTGACGACGACCTTCCTGTCCATGTTCGAGCGCCTGCACGCGATGATGAATCCCGGTTCCGCGCCGTTGTATGCATCGTGGTGGCAGCGCCTCCGTGGTGGAAGGTCGGGCAAGGAGAGTGGGGAATGAAGGGGCGCGTTGACTAGTTCGTGACGGGATGGGACAAGCCCGTTCCCTACGAGTTCCATCCCGCCGAGGACACCGAGTCGCTGACCAGCGAGGAACAGGCTTGAAGGGCCTCGGAGGGAAGGCAGAATGCCGTCCCCCCGGGGCCCTCACTTCGAGTCAAATCGTCCAAGCGTCTACGTGTTACGAGGTTTCTTCTGTGGGAGGCGTTAGCCGAACAGCTCCTTGTTTGCCTTCGGCAGGAACAGGACGCCGATTAAGGCGTTGAAGAGCACGAAGAAGGTGTGCATCACGAGGCTGAAGGCGCCGACTTCGGGGTAGTCCGGGAACAGCACGGTCCAGAGCAGGAGCGCTCCGGCGTGGAACGGCAGGGGTAGTGCCGCGGCGAGGAAGATCACCGGCAGGAATGCCAGCATCTGGCCCAGGCTTGCCTGCACCTGGAAGAGTTCGAGTGCCACGGTGTACACCACCACCGCACCGAGCAAGTTGGGGGCCTTGAAGAGCACCACCAGCAGGTAGTGGATCGGTCGGGCGCGGCGGAACGCCCGCAGCAGCGGCTTGTTGCGCAGGCCCGCGCCGTCGTCGTCGCCATTGGCCCCTGCGCGGAACCACGCGATGTGGAGCGGCAGGTAGATGGCCGCCACGCCGAGGATGATGGGGAAGATCCAATCGAGCGGCAGCAGCTTCGATGCCTCTTGCAGCAGGTGGAAGTTCAGCGCCACGCCGATGGCGGAGAACATCAGGAGCTGATACACCTCCATGAGGCCGAGGAAAATCATGCTCGACAGCGTCTCCCAGCCTGGGGTGTTGTGGCGCTTGAGGAGGTAGAGCGTCATGGCGCCCTTGCCCACCTGCTCGTTCACGAGCGACAGGATGTAGGCGCTCGCCCGAATCGGCAGCATGTGGCCGAAGCGCAGCCCCGAGGCGTTGAACCAGCGAATCACGCGCCAGGTGGCGTGGCTGTCGACGAGGAAGAAGAACACCGAGTACGGCATCATCACGGCGAGCCAGAGCACCCAGTCGGCGCCGGCGAAGAAATCGATCAGATACTCGAAGGCGGTGGCGTCTTGACGCGCGGCCGCGGCTTCGATGCGCGTGTACACCAGCCAGAAGCAGGCAGCGGCCGCGAGCCAAGTGGCGGCGCGGAACACCCACGACCACGGCGACCGCTTGGCCTGCGCGCCGGTCGGCGCGTCGGAGGGCGAGACGGGCTCGGCGCCGGGAGTTGCCTTGTCCTCGATCGGCTCTTCGGACTTCTGCTCGCTCACAGCCGCACCAGGATCTTCATGGTCAGGTCCGCTCGCTTGACGAAACCAAGGCTCTCATAGACGCGAATTGCCTGCCGTTCCGACGGGCTGCCGGCGCGCACATGCAGGAAGGGAAGGGCACCCGCGGCATGCTGCCGGCGCACGATCTCCCGCACGAGGGCGCGAGCGTACCCCTTCCCGGCATGCTCGGGCAGCGTGCAGACGGCGCTCACCTCGCGGTGGCCGGCGAAGGCCAGCCGTTCGCCCGTCATGCTGACGAGCTTGCCGGCGACGTCGATGCCGATGTAGTCGCCGAAGCGCCACGTCTGCATCTCGAAGGGCCCCGGGTCCGTTGCCTTCACCAGTTCGTACATTTCCTGGGCGCGGCTGCCGTCGAGTTCGAGGAAGTCCGGGTCGTCGTCGCTCGGGTCGGGCGGCGAAGGACACACCCATTGCGACAGCGTCACCGTGGTCGCCAACCGCCAGTCGGGAGAGCTGTCCGCATCGCCGCAGACGAAGACGGCACAGAACTCGCGGGGCTCGAACAGCCCTGCTAGCTCCTCCAGTGCGGCATCGCTAGCGTCCGCAAGCCCGGCGATCGGCGACACATCGGCACGGAACCGCCCGGCGCGCCCGACCGTCGTGCCCAAATGCCCCTGCGGGCCGACAAGGGCGTGCCAGGCCGGATTGTCGAGTTCATGCATGGCTGCCCTGCTCGTCGGAGATGCGCTTGTCGGATCGTGCCGGACGGAAGCCATGCTACTTCGGTGGCTCGAAGCCGGAGTCGATGCGGCGCACGCCGGCGAGCACGAACCACAGCGCCAGCGTTCCCGCCATCAGCAGCGCCCCCGAGAGGCCAATGCCACCAGCCACCCCCCAATGCTCCGCCACCCAGCCGATGGGCAGGATGCCGAGGGGCATGAGCCCGTGGGACATCATGTCGATGCTCATCACGCGGCCGCGCATCTCCCGGGTCACCTGAAGCT
>VXSY01000149.1 GCA_009837725.1 Gammaproteobacteria bacterium
GGACGGAGGGCGTCCCGCCCTCCAAGCGTGCCGAAGGCGCGCACGCAGCGGAGCCAAAACAAAGCCCGCCGCTTCAAGAAAAATCCTCCGGATGCGGAATCGCTTCCGGATAGGCCCCGAGCCGCCCCAGCCAAAGCGTCTCGCCCTCAATCGTCACCAGCCGCACAAGCGTTGGAGCATGCTCGAACGGCAGTTCCTCCACCGGCCACGCATTGCGCCAGACGAGCGCGGCATCGGCATACTGAAACGCCGCCGGCGCATCCACCACGAGCACCTGCCACGCGAGCCCCCCCTCCTCGTGATACGACACCACCGACCCTTCGCCATCCCGTTCGATGCGCCAGCTCGCTGCCACCGGCAAGCCGGGCTCGCTGCCGAGCGACTCGGTGGTGAAGCCCCGGAACGCGGCCACATCGCCGACGAAGCGCCGGGCATCGATCCGATAGGGCAGGAACCCCCGCACCGTGGTGGCGAACCAGTTGCGCGGCAGCGCCTGCTGCGTGGTCTGGGCCTCGAGCCGCCTGAGCGACTCGTAACGCGCCCCAAAGAGCCCCAATGCCTGCGCCACCAGGGCGGCCAAGAGGGCGGTGATCGTCAACACCACCATCACTTCGACGAGCGAGAAGCCGCCCTGGCGCCGCCGCCTTGCGAGTGAGCCGCTCACGAGGCTACGGCGCCCCGGGCGCGCTCGGCTTTGACGCCGCCACCAGCCGCGAAGTCGCCGCCGAGACCCCGCACCTTCTCAAACCCCACCAGCCGCATTCGATACATGCCAAGCGAAGTGGCCCTCGCCGCAAGCGCGCCATCCCGGAGGTCGAGCACCCGCACCTCGAATGCCACCTCATAGAGCCCGACCTCGAAGTTGCCCATGAAGCCGTTGCCGTTCTGGCTCTGCCGCACCGGCTCCACCAGCGTCGCCGTCCAGGTCACGTCGAAGCCGCCGAGGTCCACCTGCCCCTCGGGGCGCAAGCGCGGGTTCACCGCCGAGAGATAGTCGATGGCGTAATCCACATACGGCGCCTGATCCATCGTCTCGTGCGCCCGCGACAGCGAGATCAGATTGGTGTTGAACAGTCCATACAGTGCCATCGCCCCGGCGGAAAACACCGCCAGCGCCACCACCGCCTCGAGCAGCGTGAACCCTCGTATCGAGCGGCCTCGCGGGGGGCTAGCTTCCGACGCCTTGGGGCGCCCCCAGAAGGTGCCGCTCACCGCCCCTCCATCCGACAATGCGGCGCCCGCAACTCCACGATCTCCCCGCCAGCCACCTGCCGTTCGCCTTCGCCCAACTCCACCACCGCGCCAAGGCAAACCCCGTTCGCATGAACCACCAGCGGCGGAGCAACTACAACCCACCAGCCTTCCGGCACATCCGGGCGCGTTTTTCGGTAATGCGAAAACCTCCCCGGCAGCTCGCCATCGTCGGTCGGATCGCTCCCAAGCAGCACCAGCCCAACGCCCTCAAGCATCGCGCGCTCACCGAGCCCCGCCACCTGATCCAGAATCCGCCCGCGCTCGGTCGCCCGCTCAAACCCCTCATAGAGCCGCAACAGATTCGGCGCCGCCAACCCCGCCAGCAACGCCAGCAGCGCCAGCACCACCATCACCTCAACCAGCGTGAACCCGCTGGCAGCCATCGCCTTGCCCGGCGAACCCGCTCGCGCTCCCACGGACACGCTCCACCTGCTCCGCCGCAACGGCTAGCCGGGCCCCGGTGACAGCCCGTCCACCTTCGTAAGCAGTTCCTCTGCGGTGTTGCATTCCAGGATCCACGTGCTGACCTCGAGGAAGGCGCTGTCATCGCCAAAGCTCGCAAGCCGGCTCGCGAGTGCAGTGGCGGCCGTCGTGCCGAACTTTCGCTCAGCCAGCGCCTCCAGGAGCTCGCCCTGTCCGGTGCGATGTCCCTCTTCCAGGCCTTCTTCCCGGCCCTCTTCCCGCCAAATCCGCGGCCACTCCCTGGCCGTTCGTGCCAAAGCCATCATGTCGTCGCTTCCTCCTAGAGCCAACGTTCCACGCACACGTTCCACCTGTTCCGCCGCCACCGCGTGCTTCGAGCACACCGCCCACCAGTCCACCAGTTCGTGGATCACTAGCGCGGCCCGCTCCTGCGGCGACGTCCGTCGCAGCCACCGCGCCATGTCGGTGAGCACCTCCACCGTGGCATCGACCTCGGTGAGCACGTTCATCCGCAAGAGCGCCGCGACGAGGTTGCTTTGCCGGTGGAAATCGTCGCCCCCGCACGAGTCCGCGTCAAGCAAAACGCACGACGTCCGCGCCTCGAGCCAGGGCTCGCCCTTGGCGGTTACGTTGGCGCGACGCTGCGCCCAACCGGGATAGGAAGCCGCCCACTTCGGCCCGCCCGAGTAGATCACCACCGGTACGAGCCGCACCGACCCATCCCGGTCGGGCTGCCAGCGCGTCGTCGCCTGATAGCCAAGCAGCCCATACTCCCGACTCCTGAGATGCATGTTGGCGTCCGTGTCGGATTGGAACTCGGTCGGCATCAGCACCGAGCGCCCGGAGTCGTCGCCATAGCCCACCCGCCACGCCCGATCCCCCGTACGTGGCGTATATCCCCCGACCGTTTGCAGCCGCGGGGCATCGTCCGCCTTGGCCATTGCCCACCGCGTCGACACTTCCTCCAAGGTGGAGAAATCCAGCCAACGCACCAATCCCGGCATCGCCAGCCGGAGCAAATCCTGGGCGAAAACGGGCTGGCCGAACAGCCTCGTCCATGCAGCGTCTTGATCCATGCCACAAAGATGGCGCAAAGAAAAGACGCAAAGCGGCACCGAGCCAATGTCGCACAAGACTTTCCGACATCTCGCACAGCCCCGACACACAAACATTTCGTCCCACACAACACGAGCCAATGTCGCACACCGGTCGCGCCACCTGCGCCGCGGATGCATGCGCTGCCCCAACCCCAACCCCTTCGGGCAGCGCCACAAGAACCGTCGCCTCTCGGTAACGCTTCTTGCCCTAGCCCAAGCCCCAATCACCCCGTCGGACTTCGTCTGCCTTGCGCCGTCCGAAGTCCGACAGGCTGGTAGAATCGCCTCATGCCGCAACTCGCCATCCCCGCCGCATTCTCGTCCGCGCTTCGCCGCGGGGTGCCTGGGCGCGAGCGCCCTCTTGCCACCTTTATATGGTGCGCCGCGTTGGTGGCCCTGGTCGCGCTGGCCTGGCCCATCGACACCACGTCCACGAGTCGAGCCGCGGCCACGGGCCCTGTGGACCCCGATGCCCTCCCCACCATCCCCGGCAGCGAAGACCTCACCGCCTTCCGGGAAAGCGAGCGCTGGGGAGGCGCCTCCTTCAATCAAGTCGCGGCCGAAGCCGCCGGCCGAGCGGCGGCAAGCGAAGACCCGAACCGGGACAACGTGGGCCTAGTGGGCCTCGTCGCCCGCCCCAGCAGCCGCGTTGCCCTATTGGTGGAGGGCGAAGGCACCGTCACTCGCCGCACCCCGGGCGATGCGCTCCCGGACGGCCGAGTCCTCACCGAGGTCGCCGCCAATACGGCCACCCTTGCCGCCACCGTCGCCGAAACCCCGAGCGAAGCACCTAGCGAGGAACCATCGCCGGCCCAAGATGTCCTAGTGCTATTCCCGCCAGTCCACCCAGCACCGGCAGATGCCGCATCGTCTCCCGACACCGCCGAGCAAGCCCCCGCCTCCAACGCCAGTCGCTAACGCCGCCACCCAAGCGAACCGCAACAAAAGGCAACGCCGCCATGTCCACACAACCCGGCGCCCAAGCGCGAGCCTTCCGCCCAACGCCCATGCGAGCCCTAACGGGCGCGTCGGTAGTTGCTTCGCAACCGCTGTTTATCTTCCGCCTGCTCGCGCTGACCCTGGCGAGCGTCCTAACCGCCTGTGCCACCTTCGTCGTGCCCCCGCTGCCGGAACCCATCCGCGCGGCCAAGGCGGATACCGGCGACGAGGCTGAGGCCCCGGAAGTTGCCGAGGAAATCGCCTCCGAGTTCCGCGTCTCCCGGCCACCCGGCGTGGTCGTTCAGGAAGCCGTCGCCGAAGGCATCGCCGACCGCTTGGGCCAAGGCCTCACCGGCGAGCCCATCGCCTTGAGCTTCCACGACATCCCCTTGGTCGCCTTCATCAACGAAGTCTTCGGCCACCAGCTCGGCATGTCCTTCGCCGTCGACCCAGACCTCCAAGGCAAGACCGACCTCGTCACCCTGCGCCTGATGGAACCCATACCGCCGTCGCAGCTCTTCTCCACCGCCCGCCGCGTGCTGCAAAGCTACGGCGTCGACATCCAGGAAGAGGACGGCATCCTCAACTTCGTCGCCCGCGACGACATCGCCAGCCGCGAAATCCCGCTGCTCGTCAGCGGCGCCACCCTGCCCGAAGTGCCCGCCAGCCACCGCACCATCTTCCAGCTCGTCCCGTTGCGCGTCGCCGGCGGCAACTTCATCCAAGACTGGCTGCGCCAAACCTTCGATTCCGACGACCTCGAAGCCCGCGTCGAGACCCGCCAGAACGCCATCATCCTGCAAGGCCGCCGCGAGATGCTCGAACGCGCCCTCGCGCTCATCGAGGTCTTCGACCAGCCGTACCTGCGCGGCCGCCACGGCGCCATCTTCGAGCCCGTCTTCACCCCGGTGGGCGAACTCGCCTCGTCCCTGCGCGACGTGCTCGCCGCCGAAGGCTATGCCGCCAGCGTCGGCGGCACCGGCGGCTCGATCACCCTCGTTCCCCTCGAGGGCGTCAACAAGATTCTCGTCTTCGCAGCCGACGACGAGGCCCTAGCCCACGTCGAGGAATGGGCGCGCACCCTGGACGCCCGCCGCCAGGAAGCCATCGAAGAGGCCACCTTTACATACCAAGTGCGCAACACCGACGCCGCAAGCCTCACCGAGACCCTGAACGCCGTGCTTGCCCTGCAAGCCGGCGACGCCGCCGGTTTCACCCAAACCGCAAACGAATCCATCAGCGACGCCTTCGACGCCCAAGACGGCAGCCGCCGCAATCCCGGCGGCCGCATCGTCTCCGACCCCAACCGCAACATCCTCCTCTTCCACGGCTCCGGCAAGGAATGGGCCGCCATCCTCAGCGTCATCAAGGAGCTCGACAGGCCCGTCCCCTCCGTCCTCATCGAGGTGCTGATCGCCGAAATCACGCTCACCAACGACGAAGGCGCCGGCTTCGAGTTCACCTTCCAGGGCATGCTCGACAGATACGGCCTCTCCGGCGGCACCTTGGGCGCCCTCGGCCTCAAGGCCAAGGGCCTGTCCATGCGCGCCTACAACAACCTCGGCGAAACCCGCGCGGCGCTCAACTTCTTCTTCGAGGAAAGCCGCGTCGCCATCCGCTCGCGCCCGCGCCTGATGGTGAAGAGCGGCGAATCCGCCAACATCGACGTCGGCAACGAAATCCCGGTCATCAGTGCCATCGCCGACACCGGCGTCCAAGTGGGCGGCAGCAGCAACGTGCTGCAGCAGGTCACCTACCGCAAGACCGGCGTGCAACTCGAGATCACTCCCGTCGTCCAGGCCAACGGCCTCGTCGATCTCGACATCTCCCAGCAGTTCAGCGAAGCCCGCCCCGGCGCCGGCACCAGCATCGACGGCAGCCCAACCATCCTGAACCGCCAGCTCAGCACCTCCCTAACCCTGAAAGACGGCGGCTCTGTCCTGATGGGCGGCCTGATCTCCAACAACCAGAACGACGGCCGTGGCGGCATCCCGGTAATCGGCCGCCTCCCCTGGGTAGGCCGCCTGTTCAGTTCCCAAAACCTCCTCACCGACCGCACCGAACTCGCCGTTCTGGTAATCCCCTACGTAGTAGCCGACCACCAGGAAGGCCAAGACCTAACCGAGGCCATCCGCAACGACCTCGAACTCCACCAGCAACTCAGCAACCCCATCCGTTAGCGCCTCTGCCGGGAAGGCATCCTCCCTTCGTAGGGGCGGGGCTTGTCCCCGCCCGCATTGAACGCATCGAAGAATTCGAGACGGGACGGGACAAGCCCGTCCCCTACGAGGCCCGTACTGAACGCACCGATGGATTCGGCACGGGATGGGACAAACCGTCCCCAACGAACCACGTTCTGCGGCGAAGCTCCTTGCGCCGTCTGGCGCTTTCCCATTGGGGCCGAGGGTGTCTCGCCGACGCGCCCTTAAGGGCGCGCCGCACGCGCCTGAAGGCGCGCTTTCTCGTAGGGGCGACCACCCTTGTGGTCGCCCGTCTAGAACTCGCCCCGCACAAAGCGTCAATCTCTCACCCGCTTTGGCGGTTCCGTCCTACAGACCGCGCTTGATTTCCGTGCCACGGTGGCGCCCCCAAACACACCCGAGCCGCCCCGTGCCGCAAGCACCACACCGCCTGCGCCCGCTCCCAGCCACGCGCCCTGCCTGTGGCGCTGTGCTAACGTCCCTGCATCCGGCCGGCCCAACGCCCAAGGAGAAACGCCATGCCCTCCGCTCCCGAGCCGCTCCCGGCGGGCAAGCCCAGCCCCGCCGCCGATGCGATGTCCGGTGCGCAGCAGTTCGCGCAGCGAACTGCCAACGCGTCCGCAAGGGCGGTCGTGTATCCGGAATCGGACGGTGAGCCGATGGCCGAAACGGACATCCATCACCGCACCATCGTCGACGCCTCGTCGATCCTGCGCACGCGCTACGCTGACCGCGAGGATGTGTATGTCGCCGGCGACATGAACGTGTACTACGTAGAGGGCAACACGGGCATCAAGTTCTCCCCCGACGTGTTCGTCGCCTTCGGCCCGTCCCGCGAGCCGCCGCGCCGGGTGTGGAAGACCTGGGAGGAGGGCAAGTTCGCCGACTTCGTGCTGGAGGTGGCCTCGAAGGGCACCCACGGCGACGACGAGGCGCGCAAACGGCGGCTCTACGAGCGGCTGGGCGCGACGGAGTACTGGCAGCACGACCCCACCGGCGACTACATCGACCCCCTCAAGGGCCACCGCCTGAACGCGAGCGGCCGTTACGAGCGCGTCCGCCTGACGACCACCCCGGACGGAATGCCCTGCGGCGAGTCGAAAGTGCTGGGCCTGCTCCTCTGCCTAGACGAAGGCCGCCTCCGCCTATTCGACCCAGCCACCGGCAAGTTCCTCTTCAACCACCAAGAGGAACACCGAGGCCGCTTGGAGGAGCGCCGAGGGCGCTTGGAGGAGCGCCGAGGCCGTTTGGCCGCCGAGGCCGAAGTCGAGCGCCTGAAGCGCCAACTCGCCCATCGCTGAAACCAAGCCGCGCTCCTCTCGGGAGAGGGCGTCTTGGGGGCACCCTTGTGGTCGCCCGTCAAAGAACTCGACCCCCACAGAGCGTCAATCTCTCACCCGCTTTGGCGGTTCCGTCCTACAGACCGCGCTTGATTTCCGTGCCACGGTGGCGCCACCCAAACACACCCGAGCCGCCCCGTGCCACAAGCATCCCACAGACCGCACGCTGTTCCAGCCCCGCGCTTCCCGGTGTGCGAAGCGTCCGAAGGGCGGGCGTGTGCTAACGTCCCGTCATCCGGCCGGCGTCGCGCCAGAAGGAGAACGCCATGCCTCCCGCCCAACCCAAGCCCGCCCGCAGCCTCAAGCGGCCGTCGCGGTCCGCGCCCAAGCTCCAACAGCCGGCGAATACGCCCGTCGACCCGCCTGCAAGGGATGACGAGGACAGGTACCCGGACCTCGGCGTTCCGCCGATGATCTCCGACCACTGGAAAGCCCTGGAGGACAGCGCAACCCTGCTGGAAACCCGCTACGCCGATCGCGACGACGTGTTCGTGGGCTCGGGTCTGACGATCCATTACGTCGATGGCAGCGAGGACAGGGCGATCCAGCCGGACGTGTTCGTGTCGTTCGGGTCGCCGAACCGGTCGCGCCGTGTTTGGCTCGCGTGGGAGGAGGGCAAGTTCCCCGACTTCGTGCTGGAGGTGGCCTCGAAGAGCACGTACCGGCGCGACGAGCGGGAAAGGCGCGCCATCTACGAGCGTCTTGGCGTCGCCGAGTACTGGCAGTTCGACCCCACCGGCGAATACCTGAACCCCATCCTCCAAGGCCGCCGCCTGAATGCCGCCGGCACATACGCACTCTTGCCCCTGACAACCACCCCCGAAGGCGGACTCCGGGGCGTGTCCGAAGTGATCGCCCTGCATATCTGCGCCGAAGGCCCCCGCCTGCGCCTGTTCGACCCCGCCACCGGCAAGTTCCTCCTCAACCACCAAGAGGAACACCGCGGCCGCTTGGCGGCCGAAGCCGAAGTCGAGCAACTCAAGCGCCAACTGGCCAGCCGCTGATACACAAAAAAAGCGTCGCGCCCAAGGAGAA
>VXSY01000094.1 GCA_009837725.1 Gammaproteobacteria bacterium
GTCGTCGACAACCCAACACCGGCGATTCGCAACGCCAGTTCAGAGCTTCCCTAATTGTCGACAACCTCGACGCGACCCAAATGGGGCCCACCCTGAGCGTGCCCGTGGCGCTGCTGGTGGGCTACGGCGTCGCCCGCTTCAGCATCACTGTCTTCGGCGAGTTGCGCAATGCCCTCTTCGGCACCGTCACCGTGCGCGCCATGCGCCGGGTTTCGCTCAAGGTGCTGGCGCATCTGCACGGACTCGATCTCGAATACCACCTCTCGCGTCGCACCGGCGGCGTCTCCCGCGACCTCGACCGCGGCGTAAACGGCATCACGGACCTCATGCGGGTGCTGGTGTTCAGCATCTTCCCAATGTTCCTGCAAATCGGCGGCATCACCGTGATCCTGCTTGCCAACTACGATGCCACGTACGCCGTCATCGTCGCCGTCGCCGCGGCCGTGTTCATCGCCTTCACGGTACGGGTCACCGAATGGCGCACGCAGTTCATCCGCCGCTCCAACGACGCCAACTCGCGCGCCAACACCCGTGCCATCGACAGCCTCATCAACTACGAAACGGTGAAGTATTTCGGCAACGAGGAGCTTGAGCAGGACGCTTACGATCAGGACCTCGCCGAATGGGAGCGCTGGCGGGCGCGCAATCGCTACTCGCTCGCCTTCCTCAACTGCGGGCAGGCGCTGTTTGTCACGAGCGGCATGCTGGCGATGATGATCCTGGCCGCAGGCCAGGTGGTGGACGGCAGCATGACCCTGGGCGATCTCGTGCTCATCAACGCCTTCGCCATGCAGGTGTTCGCGCCCCTAAACGCCCTCGGCAGCGTCTATCGGCAATTGAAGCGGGCGCTCACCGACGTCGAGCGGATGGTGGACATCCTCGACCGAGGCTCGCAGGTGGTGGACGCACCCGATGCGGTGCCCCTCGCCGCCGGCGACGCCCGCATCGAGTTCGACCGGGTGAGCTTCGCCTACCACCCGGAACGCCCCATTCTGCGCGACGTGAGCTTCGTCGTGGCACCCGGCGAAAAGGTGGCCCTGGTGGGGCCAAGCGGCGCCGGCAAATCCACGGTGGCGCGGCTGCTCTATCGCTTCTACGACGTGGACGCTGGCGAAGTGCGCATCAACGGCAGCAACATCGCCGGGCTCAAGCAGGACAGTCTGCGCGCCGGCATCGGCATGGTGCCGCAGGACACGGTGCTGTTCAACGACACACTGATGCACAACCTTCGCTATGGCCGCCCGGACGCGAGCGATGCAGAAGTCCGCGACGCGGCAAGGCTCGCGCATCTCGACGAGTTCATCGCCCGCTTGCCGGCCGGCTACGAAACCACCGTGGGCGAACGCGGCCTCAAGCTCTCTGGCGGCGAGAAGCAGCGCATCGCCATCGCCCGCGCCATCCTCAAGCGCCCGGCGTTCATGCTGTTCGACGAGGCCACCTCTTCGCTCGATTCCGGCACCGAACAAGCCATCCTCGCGGCGCTAGAGGAGCTCGCGCGCAGCCGCACCACCGTCGTCATCGCGCACCGCCTCTCCACCGTGCAGGACGCCGATCGCATCATCGTGCTCGACAAGGGTGAGGTCGTGGATCGCGGAACCCACGCTGAACTCCTGGCCCGACGCGGCCTCTATGCTGAACTGTGGGCCATGCAACAGCGCGACCAGGCTGCCTGACCCCGATGGAACCTCCGCCACACCAAGTAGGCGAACGTCGGTCAGCGGCAGGGAGCAGGAAATGAGGGCACCGCCCTAGTCGTCGCTACCGCCCGGAGACCAGGCGAAGGCGCTCACGAGCCGGACCAGTTGTGCCTGCCCCTTGATGCCGAGCTTCGCGAAGATCCGGTGTAGGTGCCACCGCACCGTGCCCTCGCCGCGCCCCGAGGCGGCGCCCGCCTGCCTCGGCGTGAGCCCTTCGGCCACCAGCGCCGCCACCTCCGCTTCCGCCGGGGTGAGTCCCAGTCCTTCGGTCAGCGTGCCGGGGTCGATGCGTGCCTGCCGCGATGCGTCCACGACCAGCGCGAGCGCCGCCACGCGTCGAGCGCCGGCGATCGGAGCCACGTGTAGCACCAACGGCACCGCCGCGTCCGGGCGCCGCAACCCCATCGAACCGCCCGAGGCTCCCGCGCCCGACGTTCCGAGCGCCCCCGCGATCAGCCCCTGGAGTCGGTCGTCTTCGGCCCGCCCCACCGCGCGCAGCACTGCGCCGTCGTCCCGCAGAGTCCCACCGTCCCGGAGGTGCACGAGCGCGGCGTCGCTCGCCGCCACAATGCGCCCGCGCCGGTCGAACTGCACCACGCCGATCCGGTTGTTCCCGAGCACGGCGTCCATGGAACGTCCGAGGGCGTCCGCCTGAAGGGAGGCGCGGCCCCTCCCGGACCTGGGACGCCGAGCGGATTCAGCTTGCGCAGTCGGTTCGACCGAGGCGCCCGCCATGCGTGTACGCGGCGCGGTCACGCCCCGTCGCGGCCACGGATTGTGTCATTCCACGTGTGATCCATGTCAACGGCACAACCCGCCGGTAGTCCTTCGCCCGCCAAAGCCCGTACATGCGCCCGACCGCACACAGGCCGCCGCCCAGAGTGCGTGACCCGCAACGACCAAAGTGTGGGGGAAAGCAGGCGAATGTTCGACCAAGGATCGGTGTGGACATTGCCTTTTTAATGTAGTTGCCATGAATACACGGTTCTAAACCGGGCGTGGCAGGAGCAGGCATGAAGAACCGGACCGTGGCACGCGAGAACGAGGCGTTGCAGGAACGCATCGCCACGCTCCACGCCGCCATCCTGAAATGCAACGCGAGCCTCGACCTCGACACCGTGCTCCCCGAGGTGCTTGATTGCGCTCGCCGGCTCACCGGCGCCCGCTTCGGCGTCATCGTCGCCGTCGAGAACCAGATGCCCGTGGACATCATCTTCTCCGGCCTCACACCCGACCAGGAACGGGAGGTCCTCGCCACACCCGACGGCATGCGCCTGTTCGGGCATCTGCGGCAGCTGCCGGCGCCGACGCGCCTCACCGATTTCCCTGGCTTTGTCGCCGAACTCGGCTTGGAAGTGCCCTGGATTTTCAACCGCACCTACTTGGGCACCCCGCTCAACCACCTGGACGAGGATGTGGGGCACTTCTTCCTCGCCGACAAGGCCGACGACGAAGCGTTTGCGGACGAGGATGAAGAGGTGCTCACGCTGTTCGCTTCGCAGGCGGCGTCGGCGATCGCCAACGCGCGCACCCACCGCGCCGAGCGGCGCGCGCGGGCCGACCTCGAGGCTCTTGTCGACACCTCCCCGGTCGGCGTCCTCGTGTTCGACGCGCAAAGCGGCCAGCCAAGGTCGCTCAACCGCGAGGCGCGGCGCATCGTGGAGCAACTGCGCACCCCCGGCCAGCCGGCCGAACAGCTTCTGGAGGTGCTGTCCTTCCGGCGCGCCGACGGACGGGAGGTTGCCTTGAGCGAGATCCCCGTGGCACTGCAGCTTGGCTCCGCGGAGGCGGTGCGCGCCGAGGAGATGGTGCTCTGGGTCGCCGACGGACGCAGTGTCCGGACCCTCGTCAACGCGACCCCGAACCACGCCGAGGACGGCACCGTCGAGTCGGTGGTGGTGACCCTGCAAGACCTGGCACCCCTCGACGAGATCGAGCGCATGCGCAGCGAGTTCCTGGGCCTCGTCAGCCACGAGCTGCGCGAGCCGCTGACCGCCATCAAGGGCTCGGCGGCTACGCTGCTCGAGGACACGCGACTCGCGCGCGCAGAGATGCACGAGTTCCACCGCATCATCGCAGCCCAGGCCGAACACATGCGCGTCCTCATTGGCGACCTACTCGACGCCGGTCGCATCGACGCGGGCACGCTATCGGTCGCACCCGAGCCCACCGAAATCGCCGAGTTGGTGGAGGAGGCGAGAAGCACCTTTCTCGGCGGTGGCGGGCGGCACGGCATCGTCGTCGACCTGCCGCTCGGGCTGCCCCGCGCGATGGCGGACCCGAGGCGCATCGTCCAGGTGCTCACGAACCTCCTCGCCAACGCCGCCCGGCACTCGCCGGAATCGACTCCCATCCGAATCGCAGCGGCGCACGAGGGTACCGACGTCGCGGTTTCGGTCCGCGACGAGGGCCAGGGCGTGGTGCCGGAAAGGCTCCCGCAACTCTTCAACAGGCACCAGCCCGGCGCCGCCGGCCATGGCCTGGGGCTTTCGATCTGCAAGGGCCTGGTCGAAGCGCACGGGGGGCGCATCCGCGCCGACAGCGCTGGCCCTTTCCGTGGCACCACGGTCACCTTTACGATCCCGGCCGCCGGAGAACTCCGCAACGAATCCGTTACCGGCCCGCCACCGGCGGCAACCGAGCCCGGCGCGTTGTCGCGCATTCTGGTGGTCGACGACGACCCGCACACGCTCCGCTCGGTTCGCAATACGCTCTCCGTGGCCGGCTACGCGCCGGTGGTGACAGGCGACCCGGAACAGGTCGCCCGCCTCATCCGAACCGAGCAGCCCGAACTGGTGCTGCTCGATCTGATGCTACCCGGCACGGACGGCATCGAGCTGATGGGCACCGTCGCAGAACTCTCTGACGTGCCGGTCATCTTCATCTCCGGCTACGGCCGCGAGGAGACCGTCGCCAAGGCGCTCGCTGCCGGTGCCGCCGACTACCTCGTCAAGCCGTTCGCGCCCACCGAGCTGATGGCCCGGGTGCGCGGTGCCCTGCACCGCCACCGGGAGCCCGTGCCATTCACGCTCGGCGAACTCGCGATCGACTACGGGCGCCGCCGCGTGACGGTGGCCGGGTCCGCCATCGACCTCACCCGCACCGAATACGAGCTCTTACGCGTGCTCTCCCTCGACGCCGGCCGGGTGGTGACCTACGACACCCTGCTGCGCCGCGTCTGGAGCGGCCGCAGCAGCGCCGATCCGAAACTCGTGGCCGTATTCATCAAGGACCTGCGCCGCAAACTCGGCGAGGACGCTTCCAACCCGACCTGGATCTTCAACGAACGGGGTGTGGGCTACCGGCTGGCGGCGCCGTGAGCACGGCCGATTTGTGCGAGCGCCATGCCCCTGCAGCGGTGCCATGCCCGGGCCGGCCCGTCCAGCACCCCGACTGAGAGCACACTTGCGCCACTCCATGGTTCATTGGCGCGCGGCGTGCACATGCTTGTCCATGGAGGTTGGCTGGCTGGGCCGAAGGAAGCCCGGCACAGGTGCAGGCGTAGCGCGGAGGTACCTAGGGGTGCTCGTCACCGACGCCGATTGAGCGAGCGCTTGCCGCTTCGGATGCGCTTGCGTTTGGCCTCCGCTTTCTTGTACGCCTTGCGTTCCGAACGGGCATTGCGGATCACCTTGGCCGCCCGCTCTCTCATCTTGTCTCGGTGCCGCTGTTCCTTCTGCTCGTGGCGTGCCCTCGCGCGCTCTGCACGCAGGGCTTCGTCGCTCGGGTCGCCGTCAGGGTCGGAGTCGGGCTCCTGGGAGCCGTCGTCGGCGATTTCGTTCGGCGCGTGCGTGGGCAGCGGCAAGGCGAAATGAAAATGGCCGGCCGGCATTGGCTTGCCGCCGAAGAGCAGCGCGGCGTTTGTTGGGGGTGCGCCGGCCGGGCTACGTGCAGACCGACGGGGGCCCATAGACGCGCCGGCGCCAAGGCCCATACGGACGCCACCCGGAGTCCCCTGCATGGCTTCGCCCAAACGCTCCGCTTCTTGCGCGTCGATGTGTCGGCCATAGGCGAGCAGTTCGCCCGTTTCGGCGTCGCGGACCTCCTGCCATTGCTCTCCAGAGGGCGAACCATCGGGGTTGAACGGGGTCGGGATGGCGCCCAGGGGCGTCTCTTGGGACATGGTGCTTCTCCTTCGTTTTCGAGCGTCCGCACGGGGACGCAAGTCGAAGGAGCAGCGTAGAAACGCGCGGGATTGGGGTATGCCGCCCGAATGCCCCACGCTTTGTGCGGGATTTGCCCCACACCCTGTAGGACATCACTTACACCGCCCACGGGCCTATTTGGAGGCGCCTCCTGCAGAGCCGACACGGAGCGAGGCGAGCTCGACGATGAGACGCGCTTTTCTGCAGACGGGCAATCAGCGCCAGCGCGGTGGAGAGTCCCAGTTAAAGGGTTCGATGCCGTCGTCGTTGATGAGCCAAACCGAGGCGGAGGCCTTGCCTTGGTCCAGCTCCAGAAAGCCGATCGTGCCGTATTGCGTGTCGTAGTTGTGCGGGTAGATGGGGGAGCCGGGATTGACGCAGAAGACCCCCTCGCATTCGCCGATGAACTCGGTGTGGGTGTCCCCAGAAACGATCACGTCGGGCTTGCGCTCGGGCCAGAAGCGCTCGATCCAGCGTGCCAAGGCGAAATCCGGGTTGCTGGTTGCCTCCACCGGGATGTAGTGGGTGAGCCCCACCGTAAGGCCCTCGAGGTCGTCGAAGGTCCAGACGTACTTCACCCGCTCGTCTTCCGGCTGGATGGGACGCCCTCCGGAGCCGTCTTCGCCGTTGCCTCGAGCGCAGTAGATGGGGGCGATGCGCTCGAACTCGTCGAGCAACGCCAAGTCGTGCACATCGCCGCCGTGGAAGATGCAATCGACGCCGGCGAAGGCATCGAACACCTGCGGCCAGAGCTCGGCGCGGGCTTCCGGAATGTGGGTGTCGGCCACCAGGCCGATTTTCATGGGCATGGGGAGGTTCCTCATCGGCCTTGGGACCGCCTCGTGAGACGCACGACCGATCCGGGTCGAAGTTCGACAGGTTGCTCGGGCGTGCGTACCCTACGCGACCTTGTGAAGCGATGACAAGGCGCGTCTTACGGCGCGTCGGCCGTTCGTTCGCACGAACGCCTTGCCCATCGGAAAAAAGCGGAGGGGTAAACCATGCTCGATTGGCCGGGGCTGAAGGATCGCGCCAACGAGGACGCCGAGTTCCGCCTGCACGCGAGGTTGTGGAACGCCACGCTGCGGATAGGCGTCGGACACCGCAACACGCGCCTCGACATCCAGGACGGGCAAGTGGCGAGCGCGGCGCCGTGGTCCGGCGGCATGGCCAGCCACCTCGCCATTCAGGCGGACGAAGGGGAGTGGGAGCAGTTGTTGGCGGCAACGCCCCGACCGTTCTATCAGGACCTCTACCCCGCCGCCATCCACCACGGCTTCACCGTGGTTGGCGACCATGCCAACTACTGTGCCTACTATCCGGCCGTCCGCCGCCTAATCGAAATCATGCGGGAGATGCGCAATGCCTGACTCGGTTCGCTTCGACGCTGCCCAAGGGCGCTATGTGCACCTGCCCCTGACGAGCGACGGCGAGTCGGCTCCCACCGACTATCGGGTCTATTTCGAACAGACCGGCACCGGCGACGTTGGGCTCCTGCTGCAACACACCGCCGGCGCCGATGGCCGCCAGTGGCGCCACGTGCTGGAAGACGAGGAGCTGCAATCGAAGTTCCGCATGGTCGCCTACGACCTGCCCTGCCACGGCAAGTCGGTGCCCCCGCAAGAGGAAACTTGGTGGCGGCGGGAATATCGCCTAACCCGCGAGTTCCTCATGTCGGTGCCGCTCTCGCTTGGGGATGCGCTGGGTTTCGACCGGCCCGTGTACATGGGCAGTTCCATCGGCGGTCACCTGGCCATCGACCTCGCCCTCTATCACCCGCAGCGCTTCCGCGCCGTGGTGGGGCTCGAGACGGTCCCGTACACGCCTGGCGGCTTCAACATGGAGTTCTACCACCCGGAAGTGGGCAACGACTTCAAGGCGCATCTCATGTACGGGATGATGGCGCCCACCAGCCCGGAGGCCCTCAGGCGGGAAACCGCGTGGGTGTACAGCCAAGGTGCGCCGGCGGTGTTTCGCGGCGACCTTTATTACTATTCCGTGGATCACGACGTGCGCAACACCGCCGCCACCATCGACACCGAGGTCTGTTCCGTGGATATCCTGAACGGCGAGTACGACTGGAGCGGCACCCCGGAGGGGGGCGAGGAACTCGCAGCCATGATTCCCGGCGCCCGCTACCGGACGATGGAGGGCCTCGGCCACTTCCCGATGAGCGAACACCCGGAGCAGTTCCTAAGGGAGATTCGCCCGGTGCTGGATCGGATACTAGAACACGGTAGTTAGCCCGTGAACTAGGCGGGCCTTCGGAGGGCAGGCATCCTGCCTTCCCTGCGCGCCCTCTGGCGCGCTTGGCCGCGACCTGCAATGAGAAAGCGCCTATCGGCGCTTAGGGAAGGCAGGGCGCCCTCCCTCGCATGGAACAAAATGCATAACCCCTTGTTTCACGAGGATCCGATG
>VXSY01000260.1 GCA_009837725.1 Gammaproteobacteria bacterium
ACTCTCGGCGCTCGCCTCGAGGCCCTCGGCGGCCACCTTACGCCAGGGTCTCCAGTTCATGGGTTGCCTTCCGTGCGCCGCTCGAAGACCACGTCGGTGACGCTGCCGTCGGCGAAGGTTGCCTGCAAGGTCAGGTTGCGAGGTTCGGGTGCGCCAAAGAGCATCAGGTGCTTGCCGCCGGGGGCCAACCTCACCGTCGCACCGGGTGGAACCTCGACTTCCTGCAAGTGCCGCATCCGCACCATCTCCATGCCGCTGCCGTCGTTGCTCCGAAGCGTTTCGTGCATCTCCACCTTGAGATCGGCGCCGGCCGAAGCGCCGAAACGGACCAACGTGGCGGTGCTGTCGGCACGGTTCTCCACGTCGCAGTACGCCGCCGTGACGGACGCACCGGGCAGGGGAGCACGAAACCAAGCGTCGCGGAAGACCACGCTGTCCGCTTGCGCGACGAGGACGGAACCGCACAGCAGCAGCGAGCCAACCAAGCCCGCCAGCGGCGCATTCGACGCCATCAGCGTCCGTTCTCCTGGTTCGGCAGGATGGTCACCGTCACCAGCGGCGGCAAGCCGATGTCGATGCCGGCGCGGATGCGGCGCTCGCCCGGGGCGAGTGCGAGTTGCTGATACATCCAGCGGGCATCTGCGTCGCTGCCGGCGCGGATGGAGACTCGGGAGCGCGGCAGGCGCGCGTTGTTGCCGAAGTTCTCTAGCTTGCGCCGCGCCACCGGCGCCCGCGAGCGCACCTCCTCGGCGGTGAGCGCCAGCGTCAGCCGTTCCGCCCGGGAGAGGAGATCTACCTGCTGCCGCAACGGGTCGATGCCGGGGTGTTTCGCGTCCACGACGCTGGCGCGGTCCAGCATCGTCCGGGCGCTGCTCCAGCGTTCACCGTCCATGGCGCGCCGGGCGAGCACTATGTAGCGTTCCACGACCCGCTCGAGACCGCGCAGGGCTTGCGGGTGGTCTGGGGCCAAGTCGAGCACCTCCCGGTACCAGTAGGCGGCGCTATTGGACTCAGGCGTCAGCAGCTGGTCCGCCGCCAACGCGGCTTCGGCGAGCCACAGCAGTTGCGCAAGGAGCGCTTGATCGAACGGAGGCGCGGGTTCGGCCGGAGGTTCGGGCGACACGGTGGGTGGCTCGGGTTCCGGGGCTGGCGCTTGCTGCGCTTTGCAGCCCACCACGAGCAGGGCCAAGGCGACGAATGCCGTCGCGACGTAGGGCTTGGGATGGATGGACTGCATTGGCGCGGCCGGGGTGAGCGTTCAATCGGTCAACGGAACTTTGTTGCACGATATAGGCTCAAGCTCCTATGGACAATCGGGCCGACACGAAAATGCACCGCAGCCGGCAGAGCAGAACCGCAATCGTTGGGCGTTGTCGCGGCGGCGTCTCGCCCGCAGAGCTTGTGATGCGTTCGATGGGCAGCATGTTCTTGCGTGCCTTGACGCCGAGTCGGACTCTCTGTTCGGAGTCTTGGCGCCGAAGCCGCCTCCGGACGGCTTGCCGATGGCTTCTGGTCGCGTTGGCGCTCACGTCCACCACCGCAAGCCTGGCCGCTGAGGCGGGACTGGGGCTTGATCGTGGCCCAGACCCCCTCGCGCCGCAGATCGACTTCCTGCCCGTGGACGAGGCCTACCGCTTCTCTGCCGTGTTGGACCAAGGCCGCGTCGTCGCCCGGTGGGAGATCGAGCCCGGCTACTACCTCTATCGCGGCCGCTTCGAGTTCCAGCCAGACGCGAGGGCCACGCTTGGCGAGCCGGAAATCCCGCCAGGAAGGCCGAAGGTGGACGAGTTTTTCGGCGAGGTGGAGGTGTACTACGACGAAGTGACGGTCGTCGTGCCCGTAACGGGGCAAGCAGACTCGTCGTTCTCCGTCCGCTTTGGCTACCAGGGCTGCGCCGATGCGGGGCTTTGCTATCCGCCGGAAAGTCGGACTGTGACGTTCAACACGGTTGGCCCGGGCGTCGGTCCGATGGCGGATGCCGCCGGCGCGGGGGCTGGCGTCGCGGCTGTTCTCGCGGCCTTGGCATCGGCGATTCTTGGCGGCCTGATCCTGAACCTCATGCCGTGCGTGTTTCCGGTGTTGGCCATCAAGGCGGTGAGTCTGGTGGAGGCCGAGCCGCAAGGTCGCTGGCGTCACGCCGCCGGGTATGCGGCGGGCGTGGTGGTCACCTTCCTGGTCCTGGGTGGCGTGCTCGCGGCGCTCAGGAGTGCCGGCGAAGCCATCGGCTGGGGTTTCCAGTTGCAGTCCACGGGCTTCGTCGTCGCCATGGCGCTCGTGTTCTTCCTGCTTGGACTCAATCTTCTCGGCGTGTTGGAGGTGCCGGGGTTTGGCGTGGCCATGGAGGGCCGCAACGCCTTTGCCGCCGGCGCAATCGCCGTGGTCGTGGCGACTCCCTGCACCGCGCCGTTCATGGGTGCGGCGCTCGGCTACGGGATTGGCCACTCCACGCCCATGCTGCTTCTGGTGATGGCGGCGCTTGGCGTCGGCCTCGCCCTGCCTTATGTGGTGCTGGCCGTGGTGCCGGCGTTGGCGGATCGGCTGCCTCGTCCAGGACCGTGGATGGCGACGTTGAAGCAGGTGCTGGCGTTTCCGCTGTTTCTCACGGTGGCGTGGCTGGTGTGGGTGCTGGGCCGTCAGGCCGGAGCCGATGCGGTGCTGGCGGCACTCTGCGCCTGCACGGTGCTCGGCTTCTGCGCATGGCTGGCCTTGGGCAAGCCGGCGCGGTTGCCGTTCGTCTGGGGGGCGGCGGCGCTCGTGCTGGCACTGACCGTTTGGCTCCTGCCTCGTCCCCAGGCAGAGGCTCGGGAATCCTCGTTCGACCTAGCCGCCGTCGAGCAGCGCGTGGCAGCCGGCGAACCGGTGCTGCTCAACTTCACCGCCGCGTGGTGCATCACCTGTCTTGCTAACGAGCGCACCACCCTGTCGACCGCGCGCGTGCAGGAGTTCCTCGCCGCCAACGGCATCACCGAGATCAAGGCGGACTGGACCAACGCCGATCCCGCCATCACCGAGGCGCTCGGCCGCTTCGGACGCAGCGGCGTGCCGCTGTACGTCTTCTACCCGCCCAGCCGCGAACCCGTGCTACTGCCGCAGGTGCTGAGCCCGAGCATCGTCATCGAAACCATCACCGCTGCGGCGGGGGCCGTCACGCCCGGCTGACGGCTCGTGAGGGGGCAACGCGTTCTGGCGTAAGATCGCGGGTTTCGCAGTTGGCGGAAGCGCCGCACATGGCGAAGCTGTTGGCCTTGCATGGCCCGAACCTCAACCTCCTCGGCACGCGTGAGCCGGAGATATACGGCGCCGACACGCTGGCCGACATCAATGCACGGCTAGCGCGGCTTGCGGAAGAAGCGGGGCACGAGTTTCGCGCCCTGCAAAGCAACGCCGAGCACGAGTTGGTGGACGCGGTACAGCAAGCAGGGCGCGACGGCGTGGCCTTCATCGTCATCAACCCCGGCGCATACACGCACACCAGCATCGCCCTGCGCGATGCCTTCTTGGCGGTGGGCGTGCCGTTCATCGAGGTGCATTTGTCGAACGTGCACGCTCGGGAGCCGTTTCGGCGGCAGTCCTATCTTTCCGACATCGCCGTCGGCGTTATCGCCGGGCTTGGTGCGGCGGGGTACGAATTTGCACTGATGGCCGGCATTGCGGCAGAGGCCCGGTCGGGCGAGGAGTGATTCGGGTGGACCTGAGGAAGATCAAGAAACTCATTGAGCTGGTAGAGGAGTCGGGCATCACCGAGTTGCAGGTGCGCTCGGGCGAGGAGGAGGTTCGAATCTCGCGCGCGACGCTTCCCGTCGCGACGCAAACCGTCGTACCGGTCGCCGAGCCGCAAGCGCCAGCGGCGCCTGTCGAAGCGAGCACCATGCAGCGCGGCGAGGTGGTGGCGGCGCCGATGGCCGGAACCTTCTACCGTGCGCCGGCGCCGGGCGAGACGCCCTTCGTTGCGCCCGGCGCCACCGTCGCGGTGGGCGACGTGCTCTGCATCATCGAGAGCATGAAGATGATGAACCACATCGAGGCGGAGGAGGCTGGCGAGGTGGTGGACGTGCTGGCGGCGGACGGCCAACCGATCGAGACCGGCGCACCGCTCTTCCGCATCGCGTAAGCCACCGGTTGGAACCCGGAGTCCAGCAACTCGGGCAGCGAACTGCCGACGCGCGCTGGCTGCGGCTTCGCTTTGCGGCGGCAGGCGGTGACGCGGAGGCGCTTTGTGAACGCCTCATGGAACTCGGGGCGTTGGCGGCGACCATCACCGGTGACGAAGGCGAGGTCGTCGAGCCAGGGCCGGACGAGACGCCGCTGTGGTCGCGCGCGACGGTGGAGGGACTGTTTGCGGCGGATGTGGATGTCGCTGCGGTGGCTGCGGCTTGCGGCCAGCCGCCCGTCGATTCTGCGCCGCTTGAGGATCAGGACTGGTCGGACACTTGGCGGCGTGATTTGGCGCCGCTGCGTTTTGGACGCTTGGTGGTGGCACCTTCGCGGTCTCCAGCGCAACTTCCCGGCTCCGTACCAGATGCCGTCGTCCGATTGGATCCAGGTCTTGCATTCGGCAGCGGCACTCACCCCACGACGGCGCTGTGTCTGGAGTGGCTCGCGGGCGCCGATCTCGCCGCCAAGCGCGTGCTCGATGTCGGCAGCGGCTCCGGCATCCTCGGCATCGCGGCTCTGGTCTTGGGCGCGCAGTCGGTCGTGGCGGTGGACCATGACCCGCAAGCCTTGCTGTCCACGCGGGAAAACGCCGCTGCCAACGGCGTCGAAGACCGGGTGGCACTACTCGCCGATCTTGCCGAGGTGGAGGGCCGATTCGAACTGATCGTCGCCAACATCGTCTCCGGCGTCCTGATCGATATGGCACCGGCTCTGGCGGCGCGACTTGCCGGAGACGGTCGGTTGCTGCTCTCCGGCATTTTGGCGGGCCAGGTGGGCGATGTGGTGGATGCATACCGTGGCACGGTGGAGTTCGCTACACCCATGCAGCAGGGCGAGTGGGCGGCACTGGTGGGGCATTCATGAGTAATCCGGCTAGCAGTCTGTCGGACTTGGCGGCGATGCACGCGGCTGCCGGACAGGGCGACGCATGCGTCGCCCTTCTTCGGGTGGCCTTCCTCATGCGCTAGGATTCCGGGCGTTGTCGCAGGTGGTGGAAGCCTTCGGTGCCCAGCAGAGCAGTGCGCTACCGAGGCGCGACGGGATGAGTCGTGATTGAGCCCGCCATACGGCGCGCGGTCATCAGCGTGTCGGACAAGACCGGCGTCGAGGCCCTCGGCGCGAGCCTGGCGCGGGCGGGGGTCGAGATCCTCGCGAGTGGGGGAACGCACCGAGCGCTACGAGATGCCGGCGTGGCGGTGCTCGAGGTCTCTGAGGTCACCGAGTTTCCGGAAATCATGGATGGGCGCATCAAGACCCTGCATCCGCGCATTCACGGCGGCATCCTGGCGCGGCGGGAGATCGACGGGGCGGCGATGGCGCAGCACGGCATTCGCCCGATCGACCTCGTGGTGGTGAATCTCTACCCCTTCGAGCAGACCGTGGCGCGTCCCGACTGCACGCCCGAAATCGCCATCGAGAACATCGACATCGGCGGCCCCACCCTGCTCCGCTCAGCCGCCAAGAACCACGCCCACGTGACCGTGGTGGTGGATCCAGACGACTACGGCCAGGTGATGGAGCGGCTGCCGGCCATGCCGGCGCCACCCCTTCGACGGGCGCTGGCGTGGAAGGCGTTCCGCCACACCTCGGCCTACGACAGGGCCATCGCGACCTACCTTGCCGCTTTGGAGCAGAGTCCATGAAGGTTCTCGTGATCGGTTCCGGTGGCCGCGAGCACGCGCTGGCATGGAAGGTGGCCGAGTCCCACGCCGTGGAGGCAGTGTTTGTCGCGCCAGGCAATCCCGGCACCGCGCGCGAGGAGAAGGTCGAGAACCTCGCCATTGCCGAGGACGATTTCGAGGGCCTCGCGGGATTCGTCGAGCGCGAGGGGGTGGAACTCACGATTGTGGGGCCGGAAGCTCCTCTCGTCGCCGGCATCCGCGACTTCTTCGACGCCCGCAACCTGAAGTGCTTCGGGCCTTCCATGGCTGCGGCGCGGCTCGAAGGCTCAAAGGCGTTCACCAAGGCATTCATGGCACGACACGGCATTCCCACGGCCGCGTGGGCGGAGTTCACCGATGCCGACGAAGCCGAGCGGCACATCCGCGCCGCGGCCGCCCGTCAGCACAACGAGTCCACTGTACCGATCGTCGTCAAGGCAGACGGGCTAGCGGCTGGCAAGGGTGTCGTGCTGGCCGAAGATGCGGACACCGCCGTCGCGGCGGCGACCGACATGCTCTCCGGGGAGAGTTTCGGCGACGCTGGCCGTCGCATTGTCGTGGAGGAATTCCTCCGCGGCGAGGAGGCAAGCTTCATTTGCCTGTGCGACGGCAAGACCGCGCTGCCCCTCGCGTCGTCGCAGGACCACAAGGCGCGGGACGATGGCGACCGCGGCCCCAACACGGGCGGCATGGGTGCGTATTCCCCGGCCCCGGTGGTCACGAAGGCGGTTCACGAGCGGATCATGGCGGAGGTGATCCGGCCTACGCTCGCCGGCATGGCCGCCGAGGGCGCCCCGTATCAGGGCTTTCTCTATGCCGGCTTGATGGTGCTGCCGGACGGCGGCGTTCGGGTGGTGGAATTCAACTGCCGCATGGGCGACCCCGAAGCGGAGCCGTTGTTGATGCGGCTGCGCTCCGACTTGCCTCAGCTTTGCCTGAAGGCGCTCGACGGAACGCTGCACGAGGCAAGCACCGAATGGGACGCCCGTGCGGCACTGTGCGTCGCATTGGTGGCCGGCGGCTACCCCCTCGCCTACGACCGAGGCGATCCCATCTCCGGCCTGGAGTTGGAGCCTTCAGCTGGGGAGCGCGAGGGGCCTGCCCCTCGCATGAAAGAGCCTTCAGCCGGGGAGCGCGAGGGGCCTGCCCCTCGCATGAAAGAGCCCTCAGCCGGGGAGCGCGAGGGGCCTGCCCCTCGCAAGAGAGACGCCGACACGCGCATCTTCCATGCCGGGACTGCCGAAGCAGACGGCCAGATCGTCACCGCCGGCGGCCGTGTGCTCTACGCCGTAGGGCTGGGCGACGACGTGCGTCAGGCGCAGCGTCGAGCCTACGAGCGCGCTGCAACGGTGCGGTTTCGGGCAATGGCTTACAGAAAGGACATCGGATTTCGCGCAATAGATCGAGCAAAGGCCTGACTTTTTTGTTCTTGCACGCAGGGCAGGATCCTTGGCCAAGCCACCAGGAAATGCCGACATGCTCGAAGCACTCAAGACCCTCGAACCGTTCCGCAACATGGACACGCGGGCGCTCCATGCCGCCGCCACCCATGCCCGCATGCTGCGCCTGCCGCCGCAGAGAACGCTCCTTCGCGCTGGCCAAGAATCTCGGCGGGACATCTTCCTGCACAAGGGCACGGTGGCCATTCGCCTTGGCGGCGTCAGTCGCCGGCTGGATGCCGCCGCAGCCGCCGGCAGGGCGCTGGGCGCGCATGGCGCCGATGAGATCGTCACGCTCACGTCGGTCGAGGCGATTTCCGTTGACCGCGCCGTGTTCGCGAAGCCTGCGGACTCGCCGCCGCCGACGCCGGAAGCAGCATTGCCGGCATCGTGGATCCCCGCCTTTCTGCAAGGTCCGGTCATGCGCTGGTTTCCACCGAGCACGTGGGCATGGGTGGTGAAGGTGGGCGAAGTGCGTCGCGTTCAGAGCGGCGAGACGCTGTTCCGGGTCGGCGACGTGCCGCAGGAGCTGTTCGTGGTTGTGCAGGGTGGGGCGACTTGCGGTGGCGAACGGTTCGGCCCCGGCGATGCCATCGGTGCCGCCGCCACGCTGACGCGGGCACCGATGGTTGCGGATACGGTGGTGACGGCTCCCGGCGTATTCGTGCGCTTCTCCCGGGATGCGCTCGTGGAGCTGCTCGACGACTACCAGCCACCGGACTCGGATCAGCCCACATGTCGGCTCGACCTTGACACCATCGCCTCGGCCGACGAGGCGGAGGCGATGAAGCGACTGGACCCCGCAAAAGTCATCGCCGTGCGTGGGGCGGACCGCGAACGCCGAGCGGCGGTGGCATCGAGGCTCATGCAAGCCGGTTTCGCCGTAAGGTAAGGGCGTGCTCGCGCGCCCTGACCGGCGCGTCGGGCGCGAGCTGGCGGGCACGGCTGGGCGTCGCCCTCGCGTTGGGTCGGCGGGAGTTCGCCCGTGGGGGCGGGGAGGGCCGT
>VXSY01000168.1 GCA_009837725.1 Gammaproteobacteria bacterium
GTTTGGGGGTCTGCGCCGGTGGTGGCGATTGCGGCTAGACGGGCGGCGCCTAGGGCTGGACCGACGGCGGCGTCTTGGCGGTAGGTAAGGGGGCGGGCTAGGGCTGCGGCCAAGGTCTTGCCCCAGAAAAGGCTTTGGGCGCCGCCGCCGATAACGCTGACTTCGCCTAGGTTTGCGCCGGCGTCTTTGAGGGCCTGTTGGCCGTCCGCCAAGGCGAAGGCGACGCCTTCGAGCACGGCCCCGCCTAGTTGGGCGCGGTTCGTGTCGTGGCTCAGGCCGACGAATGCGCCCAAGGCGTTGGCGTCGTTGTGGGGGGTTCGTTCGCCGGATAGGTAGGGGAGAAAGAAGAGAGTGCCGGGTTCCGCATCGGCGGCTTCGATTTCGACGACTAGGGCGGCTTCCGAGTCGGCGTGGGTGAGTGCGGTGACCCAGGTGAGAGCGCTGGCTGCCGAGAGGATCACGGACATCTGGTGCCACAGTCCCGGCAAGGCGTGGCAGAAGGCGTGTACGCCGCCGGCGGGATTGGGGCGAAAGGTGGTGTCGGGGGTGAAATAGACGCCGGAGGTTCCGAGGGAAACGAAGCTCGCGCCCGGTGCTATCGCACCCACGCCTACGGCACCCGCGGCTTGGTCGCCGGCGCCGCCGACTACCGGCACTTCGCGCATTCCCCAGGCTTTGGCGAGGTCAGGGCGGAGGGTGCCGGAGACTTCGGATCCTTCGACCAGGCGTGGCATGTGGGTGGAGTCGAGCTCCGTCGCAGCCAGCATCTCGTCCGACCAGGCACGCTTCGACACGTCGAGCCAAAGCGTGCCCGAGGCGTCCGACATCTCGCTCACGAACTCGCCCGTGAGCCGATGTCGGAGCCAGTCCTTCGGCAGCAACACCTTGCGCGTGGCCGCGAACACGGCCGGTTCGTGGCGCCGCACCCAGATGAGTTTCGGTGCCGTGAAGCCGGGCATGGCGCGGTTGCCGGTGCGCGAGAGGACTTCGGTGTGTTCCTCCATCCACTCGCATTCGGCATCCGCGCGCCCGTCGTTCCACAGGATGGCGGGGCGCAGCACTTCGTCGGCCTCGCCCAAGAGCACCGCGCCGTGCATCTGGCCGGACAGGCCAATGGCGTCCACGCTTGGAAGATGCTCGCGCAGTTGGCCCATCGCCAGCTCTAGCGCTTGCCACCAATGCTCCGGGTTCTGTTCGCTCATCTTCGGGCCGGGGCGGGAGACATCGAGCGGGGCGGTTGCTTCGGCCACGACCTCGCCCGAGGACGCAACGGGCGACGCATGCGTCGCCCCAACGGAGGCATTGCCGGAAAGCGCCCCGGAGTCCGCCACCACCGCCTTCACGGAAGAGGTGCCTAGGTCTATGCCGAGTTGCATTTGGCGCTTAGCCTAGACGGGGCGTTTGGAGGGAGCGCCTGGCGGCGCTTAGGGAAGGCAGAATGCCCTCCGATGGCGTGCATCCTCCGGCACCTACTCGGCGGCGCGGATGGTCGCCACTAGGTAATCGACCACGTCGAGCATTTGCTCCTGGCCGCCGGCCATGTCTGTCTCGATGCGATAGGTGCCGTTGACGATCATCGTCGGCACGCCGGTGGCGCGGTACATGCGGGTGCTGGCATCGGCCTTGCGCACGCGGCTCTGCACGCCGAACGACCCGAACACGCGCAGGAACTCCTCCCGATCCACGTCCGCTTCGCGCTCGAACAGACGTGCGAGCAATTCGGCGCGGTTCATCTCCAGCCGATAGACATGCACCCCCTCGAAGATGGGGGTGTGGACTTCGCCCATCACGTCGAGGAGTTCGGCGGTGTAGAACGCCTGCGCCAAGGCCGCCCAATAGGCGTTGAAGACGGCCGGAATGCGGTGGAAGTCCACATCGTCAGGCACCGTTTCGAGCCAGCGCTCCACCGCCGGGTCGAAGTTGAAGCAGTGGATGCAGCCATAGGAGAAGAGCTCCACCACCTCGATGCGGTCGGGGTCGCGGGTTTCCACCGGCATTGGCAGCCGGACATAGTGCCGACCTTCCTGATATGCGGCAGCTTCCTCCGCCACCGACGCCCCCGCCAGCACCGCCGAGAGCACAAGGACCAAGGCGCGGGCACGGATTGCCCAGCCAATCACCTTGCGCGCACCCATCAGTACAGGCCCAGGATGTAGTTCGCCACGGCCTTGATTTCGCCGTCGGTCATGTTGGCGGCCACGTCTCGCATCACGCCGCCGTTGTTCTCGTCGGTGGCGCGGTCACCCTCGCGATAGGCGGTCATCTGGGCGATGGTGTAATCCGGATGTTGACCGGCGAGGCGCGGAAAGCCGGCCAGCGCATTGCCAGCGCCATCCGGTGCATGGCAGGCCGTGCAGGCGGCAACGCCTTTGTCCAGAATTCCGCCCCGGTAGATGGCTTCGCCCAAGGCAAGGTCGGCATCCTTGGCCTGCCCGGCCGCTGCCGGCTGCGCGGCGTAATGTTCGGCAAGTTCGCGGATGTCCTCATCGCTCATGTTGTCGAGCTGACCGGCCATCAGCGGTGCCGGCCGGTCGCCGTCGCGCATCAGGATCATCTGGCGCTCGAGATAGGCCACGTTCTGGCCGCCGAGGTTCGGGTAGATGGGCGAGAGGCTGTTGCCGTCTTCGGCGTGGCAGGCGACACACGGCCCAGCGAGGTCGCTCGCGAGGCTCGTGGCAGGTGCCAGCGCGACGACGATGGCTAGGGCGAAGGCTGCATGGACGGAGCGCTTGGGCATGGTTCGCGTTTGTCCCCCGGAAAGAAGCTCTTGGTGGCGCGCCTAGAGGACCGAAGGATCCCACCGCACGTACAAATGCGCCGTAAACTGCACCGTGCTTGCAAGGCGGCGCGGATTATAGAACACGGTGCCCGAAACGCTACCGGCCCGGCCCCAAACCCGGGCCCTCACCTGCACGTTCCTCGGCAGCGCCGACCGACTGACGCGCTGCCCCCCGGACGACGAGCCGGAAGTGGCATTCGTGGGACGCTCCAACGCCGGCAAATCGAGCACGCTGAACCGCCTGTGCGGACGCGCCGGCGGCAAGCGGGCGCTGGCGCGGGTGAGCAAAACGCCGGGGCGCACGCGGCTCATCAATTTCTTCGCCGTGGAAGGCGGCGGGCGACTGGTGGACCTGCCAGGCTACGGCTTTGCCAGCGCCAGCAAGACCGAGCGGGATGCATGGAACCGCGCCATCGACGATTACCTGCATGAACGCAGCGGGCTGCGGCTGGTGGTGGTGGTCATGGACGCCCGGCGGCCACTGCAGCCAATGGACCGCGCCATGATCGAGTGGTGCATGGACCAGGACCTGCCGGTGCTTGCATTGCTGAACAAGGCGGACAAGCTCAAGGCTGGGGCAAGGAAGCGAATGCTGCGGGAGGTGCGGGCGGAGCCGGGAGGAACCGGTGCGGAGCTGTTCTCCGCGGTTACCGGGCTTGGTGTGGAAGCCGTGCTTGGGACGATTCGGCGGGCACTTTTGGGTGGGGAAGAGCCTTCATCCCCCACCGAGAAAACCGCGGGCGCCTTTCTCGACGCACCCGCAAAGGGGGAGTGAGAAGGAAAACCCGCCGTCCCCTTTGTCACTTCCGGGTCGCGGGGAGGTCTTGGATTTCACCTTCCCAGTAGTTGCGGGTGTCCTCCGCGCGGCCGATGAAGTGGAAGCCGATCTCGCTGCCGGCGGCGAACTTGCCGCTGTCCGGGTACTCGCAGATGTCGGCGTCGGAGACGCTGGATATGGCGAGGTACTTCAGCGTCGTGGTGCCGGTGTTGGTGAGCTTGTGGGCGTAGTCGAGCTGGCCCAGCGGCGCCCCAAGGACATCGCCGGCAGCAACGGCATGGCAACGGTCGCCGAATCGGTATTCGCCTTCACCGGCGAGAATCACGAACATCTCGTCAATGGCGTGGTGGACGTGGCAGGGGCAGGCGGCCTTGCCCGGCGGCACTTCGAGATAGCTGGCGCCGAGCTTGCTGAGCGCTAGGCGCTCGCCGATCCTGTGGAAGGCACCGGCGAAGTCGCCTCTATCCGTGCCGTGTTCGAGCGGCAAAGAAGCGAGGCGAGCGACGGGGTTGAAGTCGGTTTCGGTCATGGTCGGCATGGCTCAATCGGTAGTCGGACCGCGAAAGTCGCACAGGGCAGGACGGTTGGGCAAGACTGGATGCCGGGCAGGGCAACGCATGCGTTGCCCCTACAGGAAGGTGCCGTCACATGCGTCGGGCCGTAGGGGCGACGCATGCGTCGCCCTGGTCGGGCAGTCGTCTTTGGGCTAGCTGCCAACGCGGTGCGCCAGGATCACCGCTCGCGTAGGTGCTGGATGGCCTTCAATGGTGCGGGTTAAATCGTTCGGATCCAGGGCGTCCAGCAGCGACTGATGCGGCATCCATTCCGTGGTTCGCTGCTCGGCCGGGGTGGTTGGCGCGATGTCCACCACGGCTCCCGGCGTGAAACCAGCGGCCGTGAGCCAGTGGTCGATGGTGGCGGCGTCCGGCACTTGCCAGACGTTGCGCATTCTTGCGTAGCGACCTTCGGGGACGAAGGCGGTACACGCGACCAAGGTTTCGAGCACAAGCAGGCCCTCGTCGGTGAGGAGACTAGCCAACTGCGACAGATGCGCTTGCGGGTCACGCCGGTGATAGACGACGCCCATTGAGAACGCCACGTCGAAGGGCGTGTGAGGGGCCGAGTTGGGTTGTGCCAGGTCCTCCAAGCGCAGTGGAAGAACGAGATTGCGGGCCGTTCCTTCCTCGGCACAAGAAGCGACGGCAGCATGTTGCAGCACGAACAGCAGTGAGGGGTCGATGCCCACCACCGCTTCGGCACCCGCCTCGAGCATTCGCCAGCCGAAATAGCCGTTGCCGCAACCCACGTCGAGCACGCGCTTGCCGGTGAGGTGCACATGCGGTTGCACGCGCCGCCACTTGCGATCAGAGCGCCATTCCGCATCGACGTGGATGCCGAAGAGCTCGAATGGTCCCTTGCGCCACGGCATCAGGCCCCGCAGGGCATTCAGCAGATGGTGCCTTTCCCCGCCAGAAAGGTCGCCGCCAGCACCGATGCAAACCACGTCGCCCGGCGCAAGTGCGGCGGTGCGGGCCGGCAACCTGCGAAGCGCATCGAGCCAGCGAGGGAGATCCCCATGCCGCGCTCCCCGCACTCGCTCGATGCAGTCCGGCGCCGGCCAGTCCGCCGCACCCCAAGCATCGAACAGCCGCTCCAAGGCAACGGGCGGTCTCACGGCCGCACAATCACCGCGCCCCAATTGAGGCAGCGGAACCACGTCTCCACCACGCCAAAGCCGGCCGCGGTCAGACGCTCGTGGTGGGCGTCCAGACTGTCGATGCGCATGACGTTCTCCAAGGCCGTGCGCTTCTGAGCGATCTCCAGTTCGCTGTAGCCGTTGGCGCGCTTGAAATCGACGTGTACCTCCTCGACCTCCGGCGGTGCCGCCAGCTTTTCCGCCAAGAGCAACACGCCATCGGGCACAAGCGCTTCCCGAATGCGAGTCAGGAGAGGAAGGCGGTCTTCAGGAGGCAGGAATTGCAGCACGAAATTCAGCATCACCACATGCGCCGAGTGCATTTCCGCCTTGCGGATGTCCGCCACTACCCACTCGATGCGGCTCTCCCCCGCCGCCAACCCCCGCGCCCGCTCGATCATCGCCTCCGAACCGTCGATGGCAACGACTCGGCAATCCCGCTCGCCCACCGCCCGCAGGACCGCGTGGCTGCTCGCCCCCAAGGAACAGCCGAGGTCATAGCAGGTGCCACCGGCCGGCAGGTGCCGCGCCGCAATGAGCCCCGTGCAAGCCACCACCGTCTCGTAGCCCGGCACGGAACGCCGGATCATGTCCTGGAACACTTCCGCCACGCTCTCGTCGAAGGCGAAGTCGACGATTTGCTCGCGGGGTCGGCGATACACCTCGTCGAGGGGCGGGTTGCTGCTGCGATTGTCCTGCGTTGGCATGGGCAAAGGTGGTAGGTTTCACACACTTGGCTGGCACATTCTAGTGGCCGATGGACGCGCTGAACCTGCAAAGCCCCGACCTCTACATCAACCGGGAACTCTCCTTGCTGGAGTTCAACCGGCGCGTGCTCGAGCAGGCCAAGGACGACCGCATTCCCCTGCTCGAACGCCTGCGATTCCTGTGCATCGCCGGGTCGAATCTCGACGAGTTCTTCGAGATCCGCGTCGCCGGGCTCAAGCAGATGCAGGCCGTGGGCGCGACCCAACGCGGCCCGGACAACTTCTCGCCGGCAGAGCAGCTTGAGCGCATCTCCACCCTCGCCCACGAAATCGTCGACGAGCAATACCGGGTGCTGAACGACGTGTTGTTCCCGATCCTGCAGGCCGAAGGCGTCCGCTTCCTCAAGCGCGGCGAGTGGAACGCACGCCAGGAACGTTGGCTGCGCACCTACTTCAACCAGGAACTCGCGCCCATCCTCACCCCCATCGGCCTCGACCCCGCGCACCCGTTCCCGCGCATCATCAACAAGAACCTCACCTTCATCGTCACCCTTGCCGGCAAGGACGCCTTCGGCCGCAACCGCACCATGGCCGTGGTGCAGGCACCGCGCGCACTGCCGCGGGTGGTGCGCGTTCCGGCCAGCTACGGCGGCAGCCCGTACGCGTTCGTGTTCCTCTCCTCGATCATCCACGCGCACATCGACCAGCTCTTCCCCGACATGAGGCAGGTGGACTGCTATCAGTTTCGGGTCACCCGCGACAGCGACCTCTTGGTGGACGAGGAGGCCGTGGACGACCTCTTGATGGCGGTGGAAGGGGAGCTCTCGTCGCGCCGCTTCGGCCAAGCGGTGCGTCTCGAACTCGCGGACGATTGCCCGAAGGGCGTGGGTGGTCTCCTGGCGAAGGAGTTCGGCCTCGACGATGCCGACATCTACCGCTGCAACGGGCCGGTCAACCTCATGCGACTGAACCAGATTCCCGATCTCGTGGACCGGCCGGACCTCAAGTACCCCGGCTTCACCCCCGGCATCCCGCCTCGCCTGCAGCGAGCGCCCGACATCTTCTCGGCGATACGCGATGGCGACGTGCTACTGCACCATCCGTTCGAGTCCTTCGTTCCCGTGCTCGACTTCCTGCGCCAGGCGGCGACAGACCCTGGCGTCGTCTCCATCCGCCAGACCCTCTACCGCACCGGCACCGACTCCAATGTCGTAGAGGCGCTGGTGGACGCCGCCCGCAACGGCAAGGAAGTGCTGGTGGTGATCGAGCTGCGGGCGCGGTTCGACGAAGAAGCGAACATCGAGCTCGCCAACGACCTGCAGGAAGCTGGCGCCCAGGTGGTCTATGGCGTCGTCGGCTACAAGACGCACGCCAAGATGCTCATGGTGCTCCGGCGCGAAGCCAACCGGCTGCGCCGTTACGTGCATCTCGGCACCGGCAACTACCACGCCCGCACCGCCCGCCTGTACACGGATTACGGTCTCTTGACCGCCGATGAGGACATCGCCCGCGATGTCCAGCAAGTGTTCCACCAGCTCACCACCATGGGCCGAATGGATAGCCTCAGCAAAGTGCTGCAAGCGCCGTTCAGCCTGCACCCGACCATCCTCGAGCACATCGACGCCGAGATCGAAAACGCCCGCGCTGGCAAGCCCGCCCGTGTGATCGCCAAGATGAACGCCCTCATCGAGCCACAGGTAATCCAAGCGCTCTACCGGGCCTCGCAGGCCGGCGTTGCCATCGACCTCATCGTCCGCGGCATCTGCTCGCTCCGCCCCGGCATCAAGGGTGTCTCCGACAACATCCGCGTCCGCTCGCTGATCGGCCGCTTCCTCGAACACACCCGCATCTTCTATTTCGAGAACGACGGCACGCCGAGAATCTACCTCTCAAGCGCCGACTGGATGGGCCGCAACTTCTTCTCCCGCGTCGAAGTCTGCTTCCCCATCGAAGACGAAAACGCCCGCCGCTCCGTCCTCGAGGAGGGCCTCGACCTCTACGTCGCCGACAACGCCAACGCCTGGGAGCTAATGCCCGACGGCAGCTATCAACGTGCTGCCAGCGATGACGAAAGAATGTGCGCCCAGGAACGGCTGCTGGAACTGCTGGCGCGATAGCAGTCTGTCGGACTTGTGATGGGCGGGCCTTCGGAGGGAAGGCATCCTGCCTTCCCTTGCGCCGATAGGCGCTTCCTTGATGCAAGTCGCGGTCAGCGCGCCAGAGGGCGCGCAGGGAAGGCAGGATGCCTTCCCTCCGAA
>VXSY01000087.1:0-4497 GCA_009837725.1 Gammaproteobacteria bacterium
GATGGTGTATGGCTTCCGGCTGGCTGCTGCCGACCCTCGGGTGGTGGGCGTGAACCTGGTGGCACCGGAAGATGATCCGATCTCACTCGCCGACTACAGCCGCCACATGCGCGCCGTGGCGTTCGCCTCGGCCGAGGCGCCGGAGGCAGGAGTCGCGCTGCATGCGGGCGAACTCGCACTTGGCCTCGTGCCGCCGGAGGAGCTCACGTTCCACATTCGCGAGGCCGTGGAGATTGCCGGCGCAAACCGCATCGGCCACGGCACCGACGTAATGCACGAAGACGACCCCTACGAACTGCTCGCCCGCATGCGCGAGGGCAACGTGGCCGTGGAAATCATCCTCACCTCCAGCGACGTGATCTTGGGCATCACCGGCGACGACCACCCCCTGCCCATCTATCTGGAACACGGCGTTCCGGTAGTGCTCGCCACGGACGACGAGGGCGTATCCCGCACCGACCTCACGCACGAGTACCAACGCGCAGTGACGACCTACGACCTCGACTACGCCACGGTGAAGGAGCTCTCCCGCGCCAGCCTCGAACACTCCTTTCTGCCGGAAGGAGAGAAGCAAGCCCTGCAGAGCGAGCTCAGCCGCCGCTTCGCCCGGTTCGAAGCCAAGGAGGCGGCGCGCGATCCGGAGTAGGGCGAGCCCTGGGGCATCTGTTAATCGTAGGGTCTGACTCGAAGCGAGGGCCTTGGGGCGAGGGCGTCTCGCCCTCGTACGCGCCGATAGGCGCGCAGGTCCTAGGAATGCGCCTGCACAGGGACGCCTCGCGGCGCAGACGAGACGCGCCGCCATCGCCCCAGGGCGAAACCGACTTAGCCTTCCTCGGCGTCGTCGTCGTGTGCCAGAGGGGAGGCGATTCTCAGCACGTTGCCGTCGGGGTCGGTCGCGAGGAACTCTCGGCTGCCCCAAGGCTTGTCGTTGGGTGCCTCGACGATGGTGGCGCCAGCTTCGACATAGGCCTCATGTACGTGGTCCGCGCTGTTGACGTCGAAGAACACCCAAGTTGGGTCGATGCTGCCCTCGGTTTCCGCGAGGAACAGCGTCACCGCACCGTTGGAGACAGCGGCGAAGGTCTTGTCATCGCCTTCGGGCCAGTCCCAACTGGTGGTGAAGCCGAGCTTGCCGGTGTAGTGCTCGATGCTCGCTTCTACGCTCGCCACGTCGAGAATCGGTGTCGCGGCCTGGAAGGAAAGGTCGTTCGGATCGTGCTCGCCTTCGTGCGCCGCCACCACGGCCGCCGCCAGCGCCAGATTGGCGACGCACGCCTTGGCGACCCGTGTCTTCATGTTCATCCTCCGCGGCGCTCTCACTCGCCAAAACGCGCAATGAATGCATCGATGCGCCTGGCGTTGGCGCCGAGGTCGGAGCGGCCCACCCGCGAAGCGGAGCGAATGTCCACTAGCGAACCGCTCCCATCGGGGCGGATGCGCACCACCACATCGTCGATGAAGCCAAACCAGAAGGTGGTGGCAACTGCTTCCACCGTCAGGGCGCTGCCCCGCGGACCACTCGCAACCACATCCCAGCCCGTTTCCCGCGCCACCGCAACCGCGCGCTCCAGCGCCGCCTCGGGAGCAAGTGCCGAGCGCACCGTCTCGATGTACGGATAGCCGCGCTGCTGCGTCTCGGATTTCTCGGGGTCGTATTCCAGCGGTTCACCGCCACGCTGTTCCAACGCCGCGAACGCGGGCGGGTCAGCGAGGTCGGTGGTGACGTCGTTAAGAACCGGCGCGATGGTGGTGAGGCGGTACTGCCACCCAGTCACCGCAAGGGCAACGATCGCCGCCGCCACGCCGATGCAGGAGGGCAGCGCCGCATCCTTGCGCCCCGCCGACAAGGCGAACGCCAGCATGGCGATGCCAAGCACGGCCACGGCTGCGCTGACGAACGTGCCGGTGTAGAGCAACTGAAAGCCGCGCCCAAAATGCCAGAGGCCATACTTTGCGCCGAGCGCGCCCACTGGCAGCATGGCCAAACCCACAAGTCCAACCACGAGCACCGCCTTCGACAGGCTGCTGTAGCGATCGAATGCCACCGATACCCCCCTTTGCAGATTTCCTGCGCGGACTTGGGGCTAGTGCCCAATCCTGCAACCAACTTTCCGAGTAGGACCGCAACTAAAATCCGCGACGCCCCAAAAAAGGGAGGGTGTGCTGCCTCGAACACGCCTCCACTCGGAAGTTCGCCGCGAAACTCGGGACGAAAAATCACCTTGTTTGTCTAGCGGCACACTAGCATACCGCGCAAGGCTTCGGCGGAGACCGACATGGCGGCAGGCAACGACGGGGACGAAATAGAGCGCTTCATGGCCGGGCTCGAGCGGCGCAATCCCGGCCAGCCGGAATTCCATCAGGCGGTGCGGGAGGTGGCGGACACGGTGGTGCCCTTCATCGCTCGCAATCCCCAATACCAAGGTGCGGAGTTGATGGAGCGGCTCACCGAGCCAGACCGCATCATCGCCTTCCGCGTCACCTGGCAGGACGACGCCGGCCGCATGCGCGTCAACCGTGCCTGGCGGGTGCAGTTCAGCAATGCCATCGGCCCCTACAAGGGTGGCCTTCGGTTCCACCCGAGCGTGACGGTCGGCGTGCTCAAGTTTCTGGGCTTCGAGCAGATATTCAAGAACAGCCTCACGGGCCTGCCCATCGGTGGCGCCAAGGGCGGCGCCAACTTCAATCCTCGAGGCAAGAGCGAGCACGAGGTGATGCGCTTCTGCCAGGCGATGATGCTGGAGTTGCACCACTACATCGGCCCGGACCGGGACGTCCCCGCCGGCGACATCGGCGTCGGCAAACGCGAAATCGGCTATCTCTTCGGCCAGTACCTGCGCCTGTCCAATCGCTTCAGCGGCGGTGTGATCACCGGCAAGGGCCAGACGTTCGGTGGCAGCAACGCCCGCACCGAAGCCACCGGCTACGGCACCGTCTACTTCCTGCAGAACATGCTCGCCACCTGCGGCGAGGACGTTGCTGGTCGGATTGCTGCCGTGTCGGGCTCCGGCAATGTGGCGCTTTATGCCATCGAAAAGCTCGCCGATCTTGGTGCCCGGGTGGTCACAGCGTCCGACTCCGGCGGCTTTGTACATGATCCCGAAGGCATCGCCGGCGAACGGCTCGCATGGCTGAAGGACCTGAAGGAGAACCGACGCGGCCGCATCCGCGAATACGCCGAGCGGTTCGGCTGCACGTTCCACGAAGGCAAGCGCCCGTGGCAGGTGCCGTGCGACTTCGCGCTGCCGTGCGCGACGCAGAACGAGCTAGGAGGCGACGATGCCAAGGCCCTGCTTGCAAACGGCGTGGTGGCAGTGGCGGAAGGCGCCAACATGCCGTGCTCGCTCGATGCGATTCATGCCTTCCTGGACGCGCGGATTCTCTACGGCCCCGCCAAGGCCGCCAACGCCGGTGGCGTTGCCGTCTCGGGCCTGGAACAGAGCCAGAACGCACTGCGCATTTCCTGGTCGTTCACCGAGGTGGACGACCGACTCAAGGCCATCATGCGCGACATCCACGACAAGTGCCGCGACGACGGCCGCGAGGACGACGGCTTCGTCAACTACGTGCGCGGCGCCAACATCGCCGGCTTCCGCAAGGTGGCCGACGCCTTGCTCGCCTATGGGGTGGTGTAAGGCACTGACGCTGCAGCGCGGTCACGGCTCGGCGGGGTGACACACAAGCTTGCGCCCGCTTGGGCGAACATTTTGCGGGGGAATCTCTTGAACACGGTGAAGAAGCTCGCCGCCGAGGGGCTCGGAACCATGTTCCTGCTTGCCACGGTGGTCGGTTCCGGGATCATGGGTGAGAGCTTGGCACAGGGCAACGACGCCCTCGCACTCCTTGGCAACAGCGTGGCCACCGGAGCGATCCTTGCGGTGCTCATCACCGTGCTGGGGCCCATTTCCGGTGCCCACTTCAACCCGGCGGTGACGTTTTCCTTTGCGCTCCGGCGGGAGATCGCGCCAGCCCTGGCCGCAGCCTTCGTAGGCGTGCAGGTGCTGGCGGCCATCGCCGGGGTGATCCTGGCCCATGCCATGTTCGACATGGACCTCATCCAGCCCTCCGTGAAGGAACGCACCGGTGTCGGGCAGTGGCTCGCGGAAGGGGTGGCAACGTTTGGTCTCGTCGCCACCATCCTCGGTACGCTGAAGGTGCGCCCGACGGCGGTAGCGGCGATGGTGGGCCTCTACATCACGGCCGGCTACTGGTTCACCGCCTCCACCTCGTTCGCCAATCCGGCCGTCACGGTGGCACGGGGGTTGACCAACACCTTCTCCGGCATCGCACCGAACGACATTGCTGCCTTCGTCGTCGTACAGTTCCTGGCCGCCGCCGCTGCTACGCTGCTGTTTCGGTGGCTAACCCCAGCGGACGAGGGGCGCTAGCTCAGCTAGCTTGTCGGACTTGTGATGGGCGGGCCTTCGGAGGGAAGGCATTCTGCCAACGCGCCCCAACGGCGCGCCCCAAACCCCCAAAAGCGCGTTATTTTTTAAA
>VXSY01000087.1:4507-6879 GCA_009837725.1 Gammaproteobacteria bacterium
CCCCCGGGGCCGTGGGGGGATCGCCCTGCTTGTGTGCGGTATTTGTTTGGGGGGGCCCTGCGGTGGCACGGAACCCTCAAACCGCCCCCTCGGGCCGCGCCCCTAGCGCCGATAGGCGCTTTCTTGTTTCAAGTAGCGGTCAGCGCGCCAGAGGCCGCGCAGTGAAGGCAGAATGCCTTCCCTCCGAAGGCCCCTCAAGCCTGCTCTTCGCACGTCAGCGACTCGGCGTCTTCGGCGGCCCCGACGTCCACCAAATGCCGGGGAGCTACTCCAGCGCGGCGATGCCCGCGTCGACCCGCGCCGCCTTCTCCTCATCCCACCACCATGCATCGATGTAAGGAATCCGGGACAGGTTCTGGGCCGGCACCTCGCCGTAGCGGTCCCAAAACGCGAGTCTCATGCCGGGCGCCGATGGGCCGGGGATGAAGTAGAAGCTCCACAGCAACACGCGGTCCAGCGCGCGCGTCGCGGCGTACAGGTCTTCTGCCGTGCGGGCCCGCACCACCGCCTCGACGAGGGCGTCGATGGCGGGGCTCTGAATGCCGGGCCAGTTCTGGCCGTAGTCCACATGCGCCGCAGCGCTGCCGAAGCGGGCGCGAAGCTGCAGGCCCGGCATTTGGCTCGGCACGTAGTTGGTGCCGTTGCCGTCGAAGGCGCCGGTGCGGCTGCGGTAGAGCCAGTTGGACACTTCCGGCGCCCTCGCCGTGGTGGCGATGCCGAAGCGCTTCAACTGGGCGAGGAAGGGCATGGCCGAACGCACGCCGAAGGGCGAGACGAAGATGAAGTCGATGCGGAACGCTTCGCCGGTTTCCTTGTTCCGCATCACGCCGTCCACCGGTGCCCAGCCGGCAGCGTCGAACAGTGCCAGTGCGCGACGAATGTTGTCGCGATTGACTCCATAGCCGCTGGCCTCCGGCTGTCGGAACGGCGCCGTGAACACTCTCGGTGGCAGTTGGTCGCGCCACGGTTCGAGGAGCGCCAGTTCCTTCTCCGAGGGCAAGCCCTCGTGCGCCATCGCCGAGTTCTGAAAGAAGCTCACGCCGTGGTCGTAGAAGCTGTAGAAGTACGAGCGGTTGATGTAGTTGAAGTCGCGCAGGAGCCAGAGCGCCTCGCGCACGCGAATGTCGCGAAAGCGCGGGCGGTCGAGGTTCCAGAAGGTCGGCCACCACAGGCCCCAAACTCGCGTCACGTAGCGCAGTTCCGCCCGGAAGAGCCCATTGCGCACGGCCGGGAAGTCGTACTGGGTGGCCCAGTTCTTGGAGATCGACTCCTCGCGCACGTCCACCACATCGGCCTTGTGCGCTTCAAGCTGCACGTTCTCGTCCCGGAAGTAGTCGAACTTGACGACATCGAAGTTGTAGCGACCGCGAGTCACCGGCAGGTCGCGGCCCCAATAGTCAGCCACCCGTTCGTACGTCAGCGTGCGGCCGAAGTCGCTGCGCGCTAGGCGATAGGGGCCGCTGCCGGGTGGTGGCACGGTGGTGGTCTTCGTGATGTCGCGGCCTTCGGCGGACTCTCTCTTCGAGGGGAGGCCCCTCGCGCTCCCCCGCGCTGAGGGCTCCTGCCAGTAGTGCTTGGGCAGGATGGCGATGCGACCGTACTGGAACGGCAGGATCGGATTCGGTTCGGCGTCCGGGCGGGTGACGAAGCAGAGCTCGCGCTCGCCAAACGTCTCGATCCGATCGAGGTCCGCCAATGCAGTTCTGAGCGCCACCGAGCCATGCTCGCGAATGGCGTCGAAGGTGAAAGCGACGTCCTCTGTCGTGATCGGACGGCCATCGTGCCAGCGGGCACCGGCGCGTAGGCGAAACGCCACCCAACGATAGTCTCGCTCCACCGCCACGCCGTCGGCGAGCCGCACATAGGCGCTGGCGGGCTCGTCGATGGTGTCTTCGAGCATCGTGTCATAGACGAGGCTTCCCATAGCGCCATAGCCGGCGGCCATGCGGCCGGCCTCCACGATGGCGTTGAAGTTGTCGAACGTGCCCATCTGCGGCAGGCGAAGGCGCCCGCCCTTGGGGGCGTCGGGGTTGGCGTAGTCGAAATGACGAAAATCGGGGCCGTAGTGCAGTGGCTCGACGTAGGAGATGCCGTGGCGGTAGTCGGGGTCAATGCAAGGAGTTGAGGCTGCATACGCGCCGCTTGGATCGACGGCGAGGAAGGAGGCGCAAGCGAGCGGGCATACCCAATATCTGATCCTGGCGATGGGCCCTCGGAGGGAGGGCGTCTCGCCCTCCCTGGCAGTCTTTCGGACTAGGCGGCGATGCACCCGGCTGCCGGACAGGGCGACGCAAGCCTCGCCCCGAACGGGAGGGGTGAAGTTACGCGCCCGAGGGGCGCCCCCAGCGGCGCCCCTAGTAGGGGGGGGGGAC
>VXSY01000087.1:6889-8118 GCA_009837725.1 Gammaproteobacteria bacterium
CCGCCGTGCCTGTTTGGCGGCTCTGGCGGTTTCCCCCCCGGGGCTGCCCCGGGGCGCCCCTGGGGCCGCCCCTACGGGAAGGTGTCATGTTCCGCGCCGTAGGGGCGACGCATGCGTCGCCCTTCTTCGGGTGGCTCTCCTCATGCGCTAGTGCGCCGCAAGGCGCACGTACCATGGTTGCGCGATGTCTGCCACCACAAACCGGACACGCGCCTCGCGGCGCGTATGGAGGGCGAGACGCCCTCCCCCCAAAGGCCCGTCCGTCGCAACGTCGCCGGCAGCCCCCTGCCGCTACCGCTCCGTACCTTCGATGGGGGCCACGGTTTCCTCCGTCTTCAGGTACTCCCTTGCGCCGCGGGAGATCATCGCCGGCGCCGTCGGCGCCTGGAAGAAGCTGAAGTTCTCGCGGCTGCGCCATTGCAGAGGTCCGCCGAGCTTGCGGCCGGCGCCCAGCGTCGCGTCCTTGATGCGGTCGATCATGGCCTCGTAAGCAGCGTCGCCTTGGCTGTGGCCGGAGAAGCTGTGCAGGTCCGTTGCGGCGGAGAACACCACGTCCACGCCCGGCACGCCCGCAATCTCGTCCGCGTTCTCGACGCCTCCGGGCGACTCGATCATCGCTACCAGCATGAGGTTGTCGTTGGCCTCGGCGCGGTAGCTGCCGCCGTAGAGCGCGCCGTATTGCCCACCCCCGAGGCTGCGCACGCCGTCGGGCGGATAGCGCATGAACTTCGCCGCCGCCTTGATCTTCTCCACCTCCACCACCATCGGCACGATGATGCCGAGGGCGCCGACATCGGTGGCCTTTTGGATGTCGCCCTCGGTGGCGTCTGGCACGCGGATGAAGGGCACCGCGGGAAGGTCGCGACCAGCCCAGATCATGCGCTGCACGTCCTGGAACGTGAGCGGGCTGTGCTGCATCTCGATCCACAGGAAGTCGAAGCCGGCGCGGGCCATGGCGCAGTAGGTGTCTGGGTCCGGCGTGTCGATGGTGCCGCCCACCACTTGCTGGCCCGCTGCCAGCTTCTCCTTGACTGGGTTCTGCATCCGATTCCTCCCCACCGAAAAGCGCCTAGCATAAGCGCAAAGGACCGAGGCACGAACGCGACAGCGAGTCAGGAGGTGTTGGCATGGCGGTCTGGACGCGACGCAGGTTCATTCAGGGGAGCGCTCCAGCAGCGGCGCTAGGGAAGCTCTGAACTGGCGTTGCGAATCGCCGGTGTTGGGTTGTC
>VXSY01000039.1 GCA_009837725.1 Gammaproteobacteria bacterium
GTTGCCGCTTTGGGTTGGCGGAAGCGCCAAGCAGGCCATCGAGCGCACGGCGCGTTGGGGCACGGGCTGGCAGGCCGGCATTGCCTCAGCCGGAAACGTCGGCCCGGTAGTGCGGGCGATCAAGGCCCGCGCTGCCGAACTCGGTCGCAGCATCGATGAAGATCACTTCGGTGCTGGTTTCGGTTTCCGCTTCGGCAGCCCAGACGAACCCATCATGCGGCGCTACATCGATGGCTTCACTCGCAGCACCGGGCAGCCGCCGGACGCTTTCACGGCCGTGGGCGGGGTGGAGGAAATCATGGCGCTCTTGAGGGGCTTCCAGTCGGCTGGAGCGCACAAGTTCATCCTCAGGCCCATCGCGAGTGGTGCCGACGAGGTGATGGGGCAGACGCGGCGGCTGATCGAGGAGGTGTTGCCGGAGGTGGCGGCTTTGAATTGAGGCGCCCTGCCCATACGGGACACTTGCGCGCCCTGACGGGCGCGTTGGCAGTTCGCTGCGCGAACTGCTGGCCTTCGTGCTCGCATGCGCTCGCAGCTACGGCTAGGAGCCAGCGCCGTTCCTACGGCGCAGCCTCCTAGCGCTTGAGCAGGGACGGGCATTCGGAGGGAAGGCATCCTGCCTTCCCTAGCGCCGATAGGCGCTTTCCCCCGGCAAATCGCGGACGGCGCGCCAGGAGGCGCGCAGGGAAGGCAGGATGCCTCCCCTCCAAAGGCTGTCCCGTGCCGAGTCGATCGGTGGGTTCAATGTTGGGCGCGGCAAGCCCCGCGCCTACGGAGTTTCTTCGCGTTGCTCCTTGCGAATGGACTCGGTCAAGTCTTCACGCTGCCGCACGTAGTCCTCGTACGGCGGAACGATGCGCGCGTGGCAGCGTTCGCGCAGGGTTCGGTTGTGGATCGCGTCGCATTGGGAGCGCGCGTGGGGCGTGTCGGGTTCTTGCAGCACGGCGTAGCCGACTTCGGCGCAGGACGACAGCAGCGCCGAGGCCAAGAGGGTCGCCGCGATCAAGCACACCTGGCCCCGAAGTTCTCGCACCGCGCCTGCCGTCATGCCCCGAAGCTCCAGTTTCTGCAAGCTACCACGATGCGGTCGGTGCCGCGTTGGGCGCGGATGCGTGTGGGTAATGCGTCGTCGTTTCGTGCAATCACTACCACCTGCCACCCAGCCTGCTCGAATGCCGCGAAACGGCCCGCGCTGTCGTGCGATGGCGTGTGCCAAGGCAATGCCGGCGACGGTGCGCCCCGAATCCAGTGCGACAGCACGGTGACGGGCACGGACCAGCCTAATTCCCGCTGCATGAGGGCTTCGGGGTTGGTGCCGGAAATGCGCTCTCCAGCCGCATCGACGATGGCGAAGGAGCCCTCATCGCCTTGGATTCGCGTGCGCTGACTCCCCAGCGGCCCCCAGAACTCCACCTCGTAGGAGCCCTCTCGTTGCCACCAGACAAACGACGCCGACGCGCCGCCGGCACCACCCCGCACGCTGATCTTGCCTTCTACCCGAAAGACCAGATTTTCCATCCCCCGGTCCGGCATTGGCGCGCGACCGGCACAGCCGGCCAGGACCACGATCACGAGGCACATCAGCGACGCGCTGGCCGGAGCGGTCAACCCCCTCACAATGCTATGATGCTTGTCCACGTCGGATTCGAGCCGTTCGGCCCCCACTAGCGTCGCGCCCATGCCCATTCTGGCGTTTGGCCTGAATCATCGCACCGCTCAAATCGATCTGCGCGAACGGGTGGCGTTTGCGGAGTCGGACCTGCCGGCTGCCTTGACGGCGCTGCGCGACAACGTGCCTGACCTCACCGAGGCCGTCATCCTCTCCACCTGCAACCGCACGGAAATCTACTGCGCCCTAGGCGAAGCCGCCGCCCAAGCTCCTGTCTCAGCCAGCAACGGCTCGGCCACAGCCAACGGCCACGCCCTCGCACCCCTGCCCTTGGTGGGACGGTGGCTGGCCGAAACGAGTGGCCTCGAACCCGAGCGGCTGCGGGAGGTCGCCTACGTGCATCGGGACGAACGAGCGGCTTGGCACATGATGCGCGTGGCCTCCGGCCTTGACTCGCAAGTGCTCGGCGAGCCGCAGATCATGGGCCAGGTGAAAGTCGCCTACGAGAGCGCCCGCGAGACGGGCACCGTGGGTTCGGAACTGGGCCTCATGGTGGAGACTAGCCTGCGCATCGCCAAGCGCGTGCGCACCGAGACGGCAATCGGCCGCAACCCGGTCTCGGTTGCCTATGCCGCTGTCACCTTGGCGCGGAGCATCTTTGCTGACCTTGGCTCCGCCCACGCGCTCTTGATCGGCGCCGGCGAGACCATCGACTTGGTGGCACAGCACATGCAACGCGCTGGCATCACGGCCATCAGCGTCGCCAATCGCACGCTGGAGCGAGCGGCCACCTTGGCATCCCGATTGGGGGGCGATGCCATGCCTCTCACCAGCGTTGCCGACCGGCTCGCCGACTTCGACATCGTGGTGAGCTCCACTGCCAGCCCCCTGCCGGTGATTGGCAAGGGCACGGTGGAGCGGGCCGTCAAGCGGCGTCGGCACAGCCCGATGTTCATGGTGGACATCGCTGTGCCCCGAGACATCGAGCCGGAAGTGGGAGAGCTTTCCGATGTCTATCTCTACTCCATCGACGACCTGACCGAGATCATCGGCGAGAACCTCGCGGGTCGAGAAGGCGCCGCCGCCGAGGCAGAGCAAATGGTGGTAGAAGGCGCCGCCGACTACGCTCGCGAGCGCCGCATGCGCGCCGGTCAGGCGGTGCTGCGGAACTACCGCGCGGAGGCGCAAGAACTGCGCGCCGCGGCACTCGCCGCGGCAAGGCGCCGGCTCGATGCTGGCCAAGAACCCGACCAGATCATGGAACGCCTCGCCGCCGACCTCACCAACAAGCTGATGCACCGGCCCACCGTGGCCATCCGCCAGGCTAGCGCGCACGAGGACGAGGCGGTGCTCGCCTGGCTGCGCGAGCACTACTCTGCCTAAGGATCCGGCATGGCCTCCGCAACGAAAGCGCCTGCGCACCGCGGCACCCGAGCGCGCGAGACCACGCCCGTGCTGGCCGACTCCTTGCGGCGCAAGCTCGAGGAACTCGACGAACGCCAAGAAGAGCTCGCGCACCTTCTAGGCGAAGCCGAGGTGGTGACGGACCGCGAACGGTTCGCCTCGCTATCCCGCGAGTTCTCCGAACGCACGCCTGTGGTGCAAGCCTTTGCCGCATACCGTCGGCTAGAGGCGGAACTTGCCGAAGCCCAGGCGCTTGCCGACGACAAGGACGAGGAACTGCGTCAACTTGCCCGCGACGACATGGCCGAGGTCAGCGAAAGGATGCTCCGAGCGGTCGCCGAACTGAAGACGCTGTTGATACCCAAGGATGAGCGCGACGACAGCAACGTCTTTCTCGAGATCCGCGCCGGCACCGGCGGCGACGAGGCGGCGCTCTTTGCCGGTGACCTCTATCGCATGTACGCCCGCTACGCAGATGCGCGCGGCTGGCGCCTGCGCCCCCTCTCCGAAAGCGCCGGCGAGCAGGGCGGCTTTCGCGAGGTGGTACTCGGCGTCGAGGGCGACGCCGTGTACGGCAGCCTGCGCTACGAGTCGGGCATCCATCGGGTGCAGCGCGTGCCGGAAACAGAGGCCAAGGGCCGCATCCACACGTCCGCTTGCACGGTGGCGGTGCTGCCCGAGGTGGATGAAGTCACCGACGTGGAAGTCGCTCGCGACGAGCTTCGCGTAGACACCTTTCGTGCCTCCGGCGCCGGCGGTCAGCACGTCAACAAGACCGATTCGGCCGTGCGCCTCACCCACCTGCCCACGGGGATCGTGGTGGAGTGTCAGGACGAACGCTCGCAACTCAAGAACCGCGCCCGCGCCATGCAGCTTCTGCAAGCTCGGCTGCTCGACGCAGCGCAGGAGCAGCAGCGGTCGGAGCAGGCTGCCGAACGCCGGGCGCAGGTGGGTTCCGGTGACCGTTCGGAGAAGATTCGCACCTACAACTTCCCTCAGGGGCGGGTCACCGACCACCGCATCAACCTGACGCTGCATTCGCTGACCGACGTGATGTCGGGCGAGCTGGACCAGTTGATCTCGCCGCTCCGGCAAGAGCGGCAGGCAGACGCCTTGCGGGCGATGGGCGAAGCGTGACGGTCGTGGCGCTGGCGGCTTCGGATGAAAGCCCGAGTCCGCTCCGAAGCGTTGGCGAATGTGCGGCGTTTGCCCGCGAACGGTTGTCGCGAGTGGATGCCGATGCGCTAACCGTCGCCGCCTTGGGCATCTCCCGTGCCCACCTTCATGCGTTTCCGGAAAGGCCGGTGCGGGTCGCAACCAGCCGTTGTCTTTGCCGATGGGTGGAACGGCGGGCGCAAGGCGAGCCCGTGCCCTACATTGTCGGTCAGCGCGAGTTCTGGGGTTTGGAAGTCGCGGTGGACGCTCGAGTCCTCATTCCACGCCCAGACACCGAGACGCTGGTGGAGGCCGCTCTGGAGCGCATCGGCGACGGTGCGTGTGTGCTCGATCTTGGCACCGGCTCCGGCTGCATCGCCCTTGCCATCAAGAGTGAACGCCCAAACGCGCGGGTGCTCGCCACCGACATCGACCGGGACTGCATCCAGGTTGCCAGACGCAACGCCAAAGCACTCGGACTCCTCGTGCACACCCGCGTCGCAGACACGTTCTGTGGCCTGCCCGGGAAGTTCGATGCCGTGGTCACTAATCCACCCTACATCGAGCCGGGCGACCCCCACTTGACGCGTGGGGACCTGCGCTTCGAGCCACGCCATGCCTTGGTGGGTGGCCTCGCCACCATCGCCCGCATCGTCCGTGCCGCCCCCGCGCACTTGAACCAGGGCGGCTGGCTCGTGCTCGAACACGGCTTCGATCAGGGGAACGCCGTTGCAGCCTTGTTCGAGAATGCTGGGTTCCAGGATGTAGCTTGCGTTCGGGACCTCGCCGGGCACGACCGGGTCACCTGTGGCCGCGCACCATGAACGACGACGAACTGCTGCGCTACAGCCGCCAGATCATGCTGCCGGAGATCGATGTCGCCGGTCAGGAAGCCATGCTGGGCGCCAGCGCAGCCATCATTGGCCTCGGCGGCCTCGGCTCCCCAGTCGCGTTCTATCTCGCTGCTTGCGGCTTCGGTTCCCTGACGCTCGTGGACCACGATGTCGTGGACGCATCGAATCTGCAGCGTCAGATCGTTCACACCGAAGACGCCATCGACAGCGCCAAGGTGGCGTCCGCCGCCGAGCGCATCGCTCGTCTCAATCCCGCGACCGACGTTCGCACCATCCCGCGCAAGCTCGACGGCGACGAGCTCCAGCAATTGGCAAGGGAGGTGGATGTGGTGCTCGACGCCACCGACAACTTCCTCGTCCGCTATGCCATCAACGACGCCTGCGTCGCCGCAAGAACGCCGTTGGTTTCCGGCGCGGCCATCCGCATGGAAGGCCAGGTCGCTGTCTTCGACCCCCGCGCGGAAGACGCCCCCTGCTATCGCTGCCTCTACCGGGACGGCTCCGACGAAGCCCTCAACTGCGCCGAAAACGGTGTCGCTGCGCCAGTGGTCGGCATCATCGGCTGCATCCAAGCCATGGAAGCCATGAAGTTGGTCACCAAGGCCGGTGAAACCCTAGCCGGCTACGTCCTCTACCTCGATGCCCTGCGCATGGAATGGCGCAAACTCCGCCTGCCGAAGGACCCAAGCTGCCCAACTTGCGGCTCGGAGTCTGTGCCGTAGGCTATCCCGGTGGAGCCGGCCGCCCGGTTCCTCGTGGGCGGACGGCTCGGCTACCTCGGCGGGTTCGGTGCAAAGCCTAGAAGCGCATGCGCAGCCCCGCTTCGATGGTGCGGCCTGGTTGGGGCACCATGTCCTTTACGACCGAGGTGTGTAGGCGCTGTTCGTCGTTGGTGAGGTTGCGGCCGGCGAGGAACACGTCGACGGTCCTTTCGCCGGGGCGGAAGCGCCAGGCGATGCGGGCGCGGAGATCGTCGTAGGAATCCGTCGGCAGTTCGAACTCCGCCACTTCGTCCTGTTCGGAAGCCCGGATGTAGTCCACGTTGGCGCGCAGGCGGGTGCCTGTGAACTCTAGCGAGACGCCGATGCGGGAAGGGGGCATGAGGGGCAGGTTGTCGTTGCCGGAGACGTCGATTTCTGGCGACACCAAGTCGTAGAAGGCACCGAGGTCAAGTGTTCCGACGCCCCATTCGGCGACGGTGACGCGGCCTTCCACCTCGAAGCCGGTGAACGTCGCGTCGGCTTGGGAGTAACGGCGCACGTCGAAGCCTTCCCTCTCCTCGCCCGTGGCGCCTTGGTAGATGAAGCCGGCAAAGCTCGTGTAGTAGGTCGTCGCGACCAAGGACCAGCCTTCGTCACCGCCGGTGAGGGTGGCCGCCAGGTTGCGGGCCTGCTCGGTGTCGAGGTTGGCGTCGCCCACCTCGAAGACGCCCGTGCCGGGGTGCGGGCTGTCCGAAAAGAGTTCCTCGCCCACCGGCGCGCGGGTCGAGTAGTCGGCCAGCAGGCTGCCCTGCCAGTTCGGGCTAAACGGCCCGATGAGGCCCAGCGATGCGCTGAGTCCGCCGAAGTCGCGGCTCTGGCCGTTTGCGGGACTGTGCTCGACGCGGTCGTAACGCACCCCCGCTTCGAGACCGAGGTCGCCGAGGGAGCGCTCACCGACCCAGAAAAAGCCGCTCGACGAGGTGTCGACGGGTGGCGTGAAGGCCTCTTCGCCGGCGACGGAGAACTCGCGGTTGCTGAGCTGCATGCCGATGGCGCCACGCCAGCCGCCTATCGGCTCGTGCGTCAGTTCCGCACGCCCTTCCCAAGCGCTGTTCGAGAACGCCGTTCCGACCTCGCCGGGTTCGTTTTCCACGTGCTCGTAGTCGTTGATGCCGAGGCGAAGGCTCAGGCTCTCGAAGCCGTCGAACGGGTCCGCAAGACCAGCCTCCAGGTCGATGCGTGTCTGCTCGAGGAGGACGACGGGAGGGCTCTCCTCGCCGTGATCGTCCTCGTTTTCGTGCTCGTCGTGCTCTTCGTGAGCGTGCTCCTCTTCGTCGTGGTGCCCCTCTTCGTGGTGATCGTCGTGCTCGTGGTGGGCATGGCGGTGGCCGGGGATGCCGTACTCGGAATCGAGGCCGCTGATGGAGATTCCGCCGAAGCCGCGCTCGCCCACGAAGGAAAAGCCGACGGAACCGCCGCGGGTTTCGGAGGCGCTGCCGGGCACGGTTCCGAAGGCTTCTTCCTCCTCTTCGTGCCCTTCCTCGTCGTGGTGGTCATCGTCCTCGTCGTGGGCCTCTTCCTCGTGTCCGTGCCCTTCCTCTTCGTGCCCTTCTGCGGCGTGCAGGGCCGCGGATTCGGCGAAGCCGGGAATATCGTAGTCGTCGGACTCGCGGGAGAAGGCGTCAACGTGCCAAGCAACGTTGCCGCTGCCGCCGTCGAGCCGGAAGCTCCCGTTCTTGCCGCTGCCATTGCCTGTGCCGCGCACGTCGAGGGCACCGTGGATGCGCTCCGGCACTTCGTTCGGAATGCGTCCGGTGTGGACATCGACCACGCCGCCGATGGCGCCGGAGCCGTAGAGCAGGGTTGCCGAACCCTTCAGGATTTCCACCCGTTCGGCGAGGAAGGGGTCCACAGTGACCGCGTGGTCGCCGCTGCTGACGGAAACGTCCAGCGTGTCGATCTGCTCTTCCATGATGCGCACGCGCGCGCCGCCGAGGCCGCGAATGACGGGCCGGCCCGCGCCTACGCCATAGGCACTGTTGTGGATGCCCGGCTCGTTGCCGACGGTAGCACCGATGGTGTCCACCATTTTGCGTTCGAGTTCATCGGCCGTAAGCACATCGCTCGCTTGCGCGAGTCCTTCTTTTCCGAGCGGGTGCGCCGTGACGATGACCTCCTCGACTTCCGGGGGTTGTTCCGTGGGTGCCTGGGCGCCGGACGCGGCCACGCCGAGGCAGGCCGTTGCGGTCAGGGCAAGTCGTTGCATGCGATTCATGTGCATCTCCAAAAAAACACGAACAGGCGCAACGCCCGGGAGGGCTGCGCACTCGGATACCGTCGTGGTCAGGAGATGGGCGGGGCGCGAGGG
>VXSY01000155.1 GCA_009837725.1 Gammaproteobacteria bacterium
GCCTCCTGCCCCGCGCGCGCCCGCCCCCCCCGGGGCGCCCGGCCGCCCGCGCTCCTCGGGTGGGTTATAAAGGCGGGCTCGCGCGCCTAACGGGCGCGCGTGCAGATGGCTGCAATCGAGTTACACTGCGGCGCACGCGAAGGAGCGCCTTGGAGGGGAGGCCAACTTGCCCGATACCGTTTCCTATGCCGAGCGGGAGCTGGCGCTTGCCACGGGCCGCATCAAGTATCTTGAACAAGGCAGCGGCGCGCCCGTTGTCGTCCTGCACCACAGTTGGGGCAGCCCTGGCTGGCTGCCGTTTCACGAACGACTCGCCGAGTCACATCGCGTGATTGCGCCGGACCTGCCCGGCTGGGGCGGATCGGAGCGCCCGGCTTGGGCGCGGGAACCGCGCGACATCGCCATTCTTGTCGGGCGCTTGCTCGACGGCGTCGATCTCGATGAGGTCAAACTCGTCGGCCTCGGCTTCGGCGGCTACATTGCGGCGGAGCTCGCCACAATGAACCCTTCCCGGCTCCACTCCCTCACGCTCATCGGCGCAGCCGGCCTCAAGCCGGACCAAGGCGAAATCACCGATCAGATGATGCTCTCCCACCGCGCCTACATCGAGGAGAGCTTCCGCGACCACGACACGTACGTGCGCTTCCTCGGCGACGAGGAACCACCGGAGGAAGTCCGACAGCTCTGGGACTTCTCCCGCGAGATGACCGCGCGCGTCACCTGGAAGCCCTACATGTTCAATCGCCGCCTTGCGCCGCTGCTACCGGACATCAAGGTGCCCACGCTCCTCATCTGGGGCGAGCAGGACGCCATCGTGCCGCTGGTGTGCGCCCGCCAGTTCGAGGCCGGCATTCCAGACGCGAAGCTTGAGCTGGTCGCCGGCGCCGGCCACGTCGTGGAGATCGAAGAGCCCGAACGCACCGCCGACCTCATCGCTGGGTTCCCCGGCTAGACCCGGCAAGCGAAGCCAAGGAGAAGTCCACCATGTTTATCGGCTACTTCACGGAACGTCCGTACCAGGACCCCAACTCCGGCTACTTCGGGGCCACCGGGCGCAACCTGATGGACCTCGGCATGTCGAACTCCAGCTACGATCCGAAGCTGGGTGCCGACCTCTACAACCGCTACCTCGACGAGAAGATCTACGCCGAGGAGATGGGCTTCGATGGCCTGATGCTGAACGAGCACCACTCCACGCCCTTTTGCATGGGCGGGGTGATGAACCTCGAAGCCGCCATCCTCGCCCGCATCACCCAACGCGCCAAGATCGTCCTGCTCGGCAACATCCTGCCCATCTGGGACGATCCGCTTTGGCTCGCCGAGGAACTGGCCGAGATCGACATGATTTCCCGCGGTCGTCTCGTCACCGGCTGGGTGCGCGGCACCGGCCGCGAAAGCGTTGCCCACAACGCCGCCGCACCTTACAACTGGGAGCGCTTTCAGGAAGCCCACGACTTCATCGTCGACGCCTGGATGCGTCCCGGTCCGTTCCGCTGGGAGGGCGAGCACTACCACTACCGCTACGTCAACCCGTGGGCGCGCCCGTACCAGGAGCCGCATCCGCCGATCTGGATTCCGGGCGTCATGAGCCGCAACACCGTCGCTTGGGCCGCCCGCCATCGCTACCCCTACCTGATGCTGGCGACCGAGCTGCAGCCCACCGTGGAGTCGTTCCAGTACTACGACCAAGTGGCGGAGGAGTCGGGCTTCACCGCCGGCACCGAGCACCGTGGCTACCTCTTCAAGGTACACGTGGACGAGACCGAGGAACTCGCCGAACAAGCTGGGCGCAAATACGTCCAAGGCCCGTCAAACCCCTTCCTCGAAGGCAATCAGGGCATCGTCCGCCCCTTCATCCAGAACCTGCCGGGCCTCACCCAGCGCAACAACCTGCTGCCCACCATGAAGAGCTTCGCCGCCGCAGCCTCGAGAGGCCGGGCCGACCAGCACCTCAAGAACCAGCAGAAGGACGCGCCGCCGCCCCCGCCCAAGGACACCTACCTAGACCAGACCGAGAAGCTCTCCATCATCTCCGGCACTCCCGACACGGTGATCCCCAAGGTGCGTCACGTGCTGGAGACCATCCGCCCCGGCACGATTTTCTTCTGGGATGGCGACGGCGCCATGGACCACGACGACGCCATGCGCAGCCTCCGCCTGATGGGCGAGGAAGTGATCCCGGCAGTGCGCGAGATCGGCGAGGAGCTGGGCCTCAAGGGGCCGTTCGAAGTGGACGATGTGCCAGGCGTCAACAAGCCCAAGGAAGAACCGGCCAAGGCCGAGGCAGAGCAGACGCAAATCGCTGCCAAGTAACGCCGCCTAGACCGGGGTCGGTGTCAGGCAGGAGCGGGACGGAAGCGGTCCTTGGCGCGCCACAATGCCCACGTTGGCACGGCGAAAATCGCGCCGGCGATGGGCGCCGCCCAAATGCTGCCGCGTTCGTCCAACAGCGGCCACACCGCCATGCTGAAGGTCACCTGCGCGGCATAGGCCGCGGCCCAAGGCCACATCCACCAGCGCATCTTCCAGAATCCATAGGCGCCGGCAGCGTAAATCGCCCAATGCAGCGGTGCGGTGAGCTTGGCCCACCAGCCCTGCAGGACGATGCCGAACCACACCTCCTGATCGAGATGCACCGGCTTGAAGAAGAGGTCGAACGGCAGATAGATGAACGTCATGTAGATGCAGAAGAGCCACATTAGGTTCATCCACCACGGTCGTCGGCGCCACTCGGCGGCAACGTTGGTACCGATGCTGGTGAGGCTGCTCGTCATGGCCGATAGGTGAAGGTGAGCCACCACTTGGTGGTGTCGGCCGCGTAGCCGTCGCTGGCGTAGGTCGCGAACTTGAACAGCGCCGTCAGGGATTCGCCCAGGGGCATGGAAGCGGAGAGGTCGAACTCCTTGCCATAGTCGGCGCTGCCCTCGTTGGCGGAGAAGGCGTGCAACGTTGCGGCGAGGCTCACCTTGCCCCAGTCCTCCGCCATGGTCAGATAGGTGTCTTCGAGCCCGGCCGCCGGGGTGGCGAGGAAGCGGTCGGTCCAGCCGTTGAACTTGTGCAGCGTCGCCACCGGCATGCGAAAGCCGGCCTCGCCGCCGTCGCTGCCGAGCACCTCGTGGCCCAGCGTGAAGGTAACGCCCCCGAGGCTCGTCTTACCTTCGACCCAATACCACGCCGCGTCGTAGTCGAGGGGACTGTCCCCAGATGGCGACTGCCGGGCGATGCCGCCGCTCAAGGTGAAACCGCCGTGCTCGCCGGTGTATTCCGCGCCGTAGGTGCGGTTGGAGTTGGGGATGCCGTTGTCGTTCTGGAGGTCGAAGTCGTAGGCAAATGCCGAGATTTCGCCATCGCCGATGCTCCAGACGCCGCGGAAGGCGTGGATTGCGCTTTGCCAGTCTGCCGGCTGGGCGCCGTCCTCCGGGCCAAAGATGCGGTTGACGTTGGCGATGAAGCTATAGTCCAGCGTCACGTCGTCACCCTTGGACTCGATCCGCACGGCGTCGTAGGTCTGCTCGTTCTGGCGCCACGCCACGCCGCCCAAGAAGCGCTGGCGACCGTGCAGGATGCGCTGCCGTCCCCCCGTCATCGTGACGGCGCCCGACTGGCGCCGGACGCGAGCCTGGTTGAGGTCCAAGCCTTCGGGGTCCGCCACCACCGGATAGGTGGTCTTGCCGTTGGTGGTGGAGTTGTAGTCGTCGATGCCGACGACGCCGACGAAATCCGCCTCGATGCCGGCCGTGAGGTTGCCCCACGCGGCGGAAGACCAATTCAAGCGACCAAGAACCGTAGATGCGGACGCATCGTTCGGCAAGCCATCCTGATCGACGCTCTCGTAGCGATAGCGCGCGCTAACGTTGGACTTGCCGTCGCGAAGCGCGTCGGCGAGACCAGCGAAGGACGGGGGCGAGGCCAAGAGCCCAGCAAGCCCGACGATTGCGAAGCGTCTGGTGCGTCGCAAGTCCGGCAGAGCGGATTTCGTTGCATCGAGCATGGCATCTCCTGATGTCGCGGCATAGGGACAACTGGCGCACCGCCGGCAAGTCTAACCGCCGCCGCTGCAACAGGCACAGCTTGCGTAACGGGTGAATCGATCCCCGCTTCGATGATGCTCACGTTCGCGTCTCGTTCTCTGGCACCCGCGAAGGGCCAGGAGTCGTGCCCCTTCCTGCTCGCTTCAGCAACCAGATGGCGGACGAGATGCCGGGTGTCGGGACCCACCCACTGCCAAAAGCGCTTCGGCGCCCCGCGACGGAGTGGTCCCATAGGAACACGGCGCCCGAGCACTATCCCACCCCAACCTACGTCGTTGGACAGGTCACGGGCCTCCCTGCAGAGTCTTCGACGATGCCGTCGCCATCCGTATCTATGGCACGGCGGGCGCGACCCTGTACGTTGAGAACGACCTGTCGCGCCAGCGTTGGGTCGCCGTCCGGCGGACAGTAAAGGATGTTGCCGCTCTGCCAGTCCGTGAGCCCGGACGGGCGAAACACGAGGGCCGTGCGGTTGCGGAACGCCCGCCAGTACATGCGGTGGCCGGCCGGGAGTGGCGCCAGGCGCCCCAGGATCTCCTCTCCGGAGTCGCGCCGACCGTTACCGTTGGGGTCCAGAAAGATCAACGCACCGTCGTGCCAGCTGTTGCGCCTGCCGCAGCGGTCGCCGGCACCGGGGCAGAGCGCCGCCGCGGTGCGACGGCTCACCGCCGCCGCACGCGTAAACTGCACTGCGGCGAGCATTTGGTTGATGGCGCTGCCGGCCCGCTCCCGGTCGAGCAGGCTGTCGAAGCCAGGCAGCGCCACGGCCATCAGCAACGCCCCAGCGGCAAGGGCGGTCAGCATTTCCGCAAGGGTGACGCCAGCGCTACGGGCACCGCCCCGGCACCGTCCGCCGCCTGCACTCTGCACCATTCGGTTCATGCGCGAATCGTGTCTGCACTAGGCACGCTGGCGAAAGAGGACATTGCCGTCACAGCTTGTGCGACATTGGCGCTTCGTGCCTCCGGCTGCGCGCCCCAACCCTGGGCAAACAACCTAGCCCGCATTTCTCACCTGCCCTCGTAGCGAGGGCGACGAGGCGCCGCCGTGGCTGCAGGCGCACGCGTACCAGGAGGCACGTCCGCGTACCAGGAGGCACGTCCGCGTGCCAGGAGGCACGTCCGCGTGCCAGGAGGCACGGCGGAAGACGGCGAAGGCTCCGCCTTGAAGTTTCGCGCAAGCGAAACTTCCAACGCGCCCGTAGGGCGCGCGAACGGGCCTGAAAGGCCCGCAGGCATAGCTGCGCACTATGTTGAGCCGGCTGGAGCGAACCTGTCCGAAGGACAGGCGAACGCGTCCGCAGGACGCGCGAACGTGTCCGCAGGACACGCGAGTACCTTGCGCAGCCACAGCGAGTGCATCGTCGTCCGCAAACGAGGGCTGGTGAGAAATGCGGGCTAGGGACACTTCCCGAAGGCCTTGCCTTACACTGCGCCCCGTCCTGCGAACGACGCCGCTTACGGGGGGAGGTGCCAACTCGTGTCGCTCATAGCTTGGTCCTGGCTTTTCTTGGTGCTCTACATCGGCGCCATGCTTGCCATCGGCGTGCTCGGCCAGCGCCGCGTGCAGCACGCGGACGATTTCGCCACCGCGCGTGGCTCCTATGGCCCCGTGTTCCTCGCCTTCGCCTTCGCCGCCACCACGGCCAGCGGCGCCACCTTCCTGGGCGGGCCCGGCCTTGCCTACGAATGGGGCACGGCCACCATCTGGGGCAACTTCCTCTACCCCATCGGCGTCTATTTCGGCGTCATGATCTCGATGCGGCTCATCGCCACCTCCGGCAACCGCTTCGGCAACCGCTCGATCCCGGAGTACCTCGGCGACCGCTACCAGTCCGACGGCATCCGGGTGATCGTCTCGATCTTTTCGCTGGTGCTGTTCTTCTATCTCGCCGGACAGCTCGTGTCGGGGCTGGTGATGTTCGAGGTGATGCTGGGAATGCCGCCGATCTGGGCGCTCATCGTCACATCCTCGGTGCTGACGATCTATGTATTCATGGGCGGCGCTCATGCGGACATCCTCACCGACGGCGCGCAGGGCGTGATGATGCTAGTGCTCGCAGTGGTCGTGATCTTCCTGTTCGTGTTCGCAGTGGGCACGGACGGCAACCTCGGTGACTTGATCGACAATCTGGAGCGTCAGGACGACAACCTCGTCGGCCCGCTCAACACCAGCACGCCCCTGTATCACTCTTGGTGGTCCATCGCCTGCATCGTCCTCGCGCACATCCCCCTCGGCCTCCTGCCCCACCTCGGCAACAAGCTGTGGGCACTCAAGGGCACGGACCAGCAGAAGTCATTCATCAAGCTCGCCTTCACCTTCGGCATCACCCTCGGCATGTTGGGTCTCGCCGGGCTCTTGGCACGGGGCCTTCTGGGCGACTCGCTGTACGCGGAAGGCTCGAACCCCAACGAGGCCCTGCCGATGCTGTTCATCGAGCTGTTCCCGACTTGGCTGGCGGCGCTGATCGGCGTCGGCATCCTGGCCGCGATCATGTCCACCGCCGATGGCCTCGTCGTGTCTTCCTCACAGATCATCGCCAACGACCTCTACCGCCGCACCTTCGCCGACAAGCTCACGCCCAACGCCACCCAAGAGGAGCGCGACCGTGCCGAGCTCCTCATCGGCCGGATCGCCACCGTGGTGGTGATGGTGCTGTGTACCGCGCTGGCCTGGGCGCTGGTGGAACGCAACATCGCGCTGATCGTCTGGATCGGCGTCGGCGGCATGATGGCCGCCTTCGCGGGGCCGCTGGTTCTAGGCGCGCTGTGGAAGGGAGTGACCAAGGCCGGCGCCTATTCCGGCCTCATCGCCGGTTTCACCACCTTCTGCATTCTCCACGCGGAGTTGCTGAACCCGGCGTGGTTCGGCGACAGCGGTCCACTCTACATCGTCGTTGCCTGGCTCGCCGGCGAAGGCCCGAACCCAACATCCTGCGCCGCCATCGGCGAAGGCGTGGGCGTCGTGGTCACCTACTTCGTCTCCCGCGCCACCGCGCCCTTGCCGGAAGAGCACCTCGAAGCGATGTTTGGAGACACGCAAGAGGCGGCCTAGTCCACGCACGTGGCACCCTACGGCCGGGGAGTCGCGTGCTATGCTCGCGCCCGCTCCGGGACCGGGGCCAATGGGTGTCGGCGGAGACTGTCGGGAGGGGTGGCCCAATGTGGCATCTGATCGAGGATTTCTTTGAGCAAAGCATCGTGATGAAGCTCTTCATCGCCGTCGGCTGGCTGGCGATCGTCATCATGCTGCTGAGCCTGATCTCGCCGCTCCTCAACTGATCGCAAGCGCAACCTAACCGGCGGGGACTCGGCGCGCATGTGGCTTTCCTCCCTCAACGATGAACAGCGCGATGCCTTGCTTGGGCTCGCCCACAATGTGGTGGTCTCGGACGGGCTTCTCGATCCCAACGAGGAGTTCATGCTCGACGAGTTCAAGCGCGAGATGGCGCTCAAGCCGGAAATCGAGGCCGACTATCTCGAGCTCGACGGCATCAGCGAGGTCTTCGACACGCCCCGCGCCCGTGCTGTGGCAGTCCTCAACCTCCTCCGGCTGTCCTACGTGGACGGTGCGTTCGAGGTCGAAGAGGAATGCCTGCTCAAGGAGATCGCCCGCGCCTTCGGCATCGACGACGACCGCTTCCTCCTGATGGACAACTGGGTCAAGCGCCTCGTTGCCTTGGAAGAGGAAGCGCGGGGTCTCATGAACGCCTGACGGGGAGACCGGTGCGCACAATCTCCCGTCATGCGGCACTGATGCTCCTTGTCTCGCTCGCGTGCGCCCAGCTCGCAGCCGAAGGCACCGCAGGCACCATCGACTACCGCCACGGCTACGCCTTCCTCGCCGAACCCAAGTATCCGCCCGACTTTCCGCACTTCGACTACGTCAATCCCAATGCCCCCAAAGGTGGGATGCTGCGGCGGCACGGAACCGGCAGTTGGGATTCGTTCAACCCCGCAGCCTTGCGCGCCGCCCAAGTCGTGGCCGGACTCGCAACC
>VXSY01000119.1 GCA_009837725.1 Gammaproteobacteria bacterium
AAGCGGCGGTCACCGGCAAGCGAGACTTCCTGCGCGGCCTGAAGGAAAACGTGGTTGTTGGCCGCCTGATCCCCGCAGGAACCGGCCTCACCTACCACCGCGACCGCCGCCAGCGCAGGCTAGAGGAAACCCAAGCCCGATCGGCAAGGGACATGGGCGCCACGGCAGACGAGGTCGAACAGGCTCTGTCGGAGATGCTGAGCGGGACTGGCTCGTAGTGGGCAATGCGGCTCGGTAGGGCGTTCGGCCCTACCGAGGCCCGCTTTGTAGAGTCCAACCACTGGCACCTATCGGGAGTAATCGAGGTTGGAGGCGCGAATACTGGCAGGGATGCAGGATCGGGTGTCCCGAGATTCAGGCGACGGAGACGTCTCTTACTTCCAATCCCTTACGCTCAGGATGGAGTTCCTAGTCAAGCTAACGACCGCAGCAGTAGTCGCGTGCCTTGACGATGATGCTGACAGAAATCGATATGGGCTCGAGCACAAGCTGGTAAGGGCGAACTCACTCGGCGAATGGTCGGAGGTGCTTCGGGATAGCTTGATTGGCCCGTCTGCCCAGTTTTTCGCACCGCCTTCTCGCGCCATTGTGCGCGAGCTTACTGAACGAGTTGGCCCATCCGATTGGCGATACCGTGTCGTTGAGGGGCTTGATACTGCGGCGAAGATTTTAGCGCTACCGAGTTCCATCGGGCACCGAGCGGCGCTGCGGCAGGCGTTCGACATCTGCGTGCAGATACGAAATCGTACCCGTGGCCACGGGGCAACGACAGCCGAAAGATGTCATGATCTGTGTCCACCGATCGCTGCGGCGTTGGGCTCCATCGAGGAGAATCTTGCCATATTCCACCAGCCATGGGCTTATTTGCGGCGCAACCTTTCCGGCAAGTATCGTGTGACCCCTCTAGCTGGTGGTACAACTCCATTTGACTATCTGCGAAGCGACGCGGAAACGCCGCTGGCAAATGGCGTGTATTTGCATGTGGGCGACCACCGAATGGTGCCGTTGGTAATCTACTTCGAGAGTTCCTCAGACATTGCGTTGCCGAATGGTGCCTTCCGAAACCAAGAGTTCGAAGTCCTATCTTACATCACTGACGACACCACGAGGGTCGATGGGGCGGCATGGATGACTCCGCCAACTAGCCTGCCGCCCAGCGAAACAGAGGGCCAGTCCGATTTGGGCGTCGTTGGTGGCGTGCTCACAAATCTCCCTCCGAAGGCGCGAGGACATGTCCCGCGCGACTTCCTCGAAGAACGGCTGGCTGAGGAACTACGGATAGTTGATAGACATCCCATAGTGTCCCTGACTGGGGCCGGTGGTATCGGCAAGACGACCATAGCAATTGCGGCTATCGACAAGATCGCCAACGAGGAGCGTCCGCCATACGATGTGGTCGTATGGACAAGTGCAAGGGACATCGATCTGCTGGAATCCGGCCCTTAAGCCGGTTGCGCCGAAGGTCGTTACCCAAGCCGAGATAGCACGTGCGGCGATTGACCTTCTGGGAAGAAGCGATAGCGACGCCAAGGATGACGAGGTAACCATGCAGAGATGGTTATCGGAAGGGGTTGGCGGCGTGACGCTGTTCGTGTTCGACAATTTCGAAACGGTTTATAGTCCTGCAGACGTGTTTCGATGGATGGATACATACATTCGGCCGCCGAACAAAGTGCTTGTTACTACGCGCGTCAGGGATTTCGTGGGCGACTACCCGATTGAGGTTGGTGGTATGAACGATGTTGAGGCAGAGCGCCTCTTGAAGGAGCATGGGGCAAGGCTCGGAATCAGCCACTTGTTGACGACGGGATATTTGCGGGACGTGATTGCCGAGGCTGAAGGACACCCCTATGTTATGAAGGTACTATTGGGGGAAGTTGCGAAGGAGGGACGTGCTGTGAACCCGGCGCGCATTATCGGAAGCGCGGGCGAGCTACTCACAGCGCTGTTCGAGAGGACGTTCTCTGTGCTTGCGCCGGCGGCTCAGAGAGTGTTCTTGTTGCTCAGCAGTTGGCGAGTTTTCGTTCCTGAGATTGCGGTTGAAGCGGTGGCATTGCGTCCCGGAAACGAACGGTTTGACGTGCGGGGAGCACTCGCGGACCTACGTCGCTACTCACTTATAGAGCATGTCAAGTCGGATAGCGAGGATGAGGAAGACTTCGTTGGAGTCCCTCTTGCTGCGGCGATTTTTGGTCGACGAAAAATGGAGACCAGCCCCTATCGGCTGGACATTCAGCAAGACCGAAAGCTGTTGATGGAGTTCGGTCCGGGAAGGCGTGGTGATGTCCGGGGGGGGATCATGGCGCGAGTTGATCGGCTAATTCGGGAAATCGCGAGGCGTGCTTTGGCTGGGAACGACAGCATTGAGTCGATGCTCCCGGTGTTAGAGTACATAGCGGGGCGCGTCCCGCGTGTATACCTGCGCCTTGCGGAACTGGTGCGGGAAGGCGGATTGCCAGAGTCCCTTGACCGGGCGAACGGTTACCTCGGACTTTACCTTGAACGTGCGGTACCAGAAGAGAAGGCCGAGATTTGGACCAGGCGCGCGGAAATCTATCGTGGAAAGGGTGATGCCGCGCAGGAACTCCATGCGTTGGCGGAGGTTGCCCTTTGCACGGGTCGCGTAGAGGAAATGGGTAGAATGGCGAACTGGATTAACAACAAGCTACTACAACTGGGTGACCGAAAAGCTGAGATTTTGGGTAGTTTTGGCTTGCGTGAAACACTCCGCAATGTGGCTGAGCGAATGCATGCACGGTTGCAAGGCATGTCTGCCACCGATTGCTCCAGGTTGGCGTGGTTGATGTTGAACTTGGGTAATGCGGAACAAGCTCGCGATGTCGCGAAGTTAGGGTTGGAGAAAAACCCCAAGAATGAATATTGCGAAAAGCTGGTTGAACGGCTGGGCGCATGATGGAGTTAGCCCAAGAGCAACGGCTGAGGGATCGATCCGTTGGGTGGGGTCCGCTGCGAAAAGTGGAGGTTGTGAAGAACACATGCATGACGCGCGAGGGACATGCGGCGCGACGGCAGATGAGGTGGAACAGGCTTGTCGGAGGTGCCGTAGGCCGCGCAGGCCTGCAACGGGTCCCACAACCGGCCGGCGGTAGCGGTGGAACGGCTAGCCGGTGCGGCGCCGCGTCTTCTCACAGGTAGGGAATCCGGTGCTCACCGCGCCGCTAAGAGGGTCTCCGCAAGAGGTACTGGGAGTTACCCTTGCCACAACACACCGGAAGGTGCGCCATGCGCAAAGGCTCTACGTCAAGTCTGTCGGCGAATCTGCCGCCTGGGGCGAATCGATGTGCGTATCCCTATCGGCTCAAGCGTCTTTTCTGGGGTGAAGGCTGGAGGTCTTTGGCTATGGCGGCGCTTCGCCCTGAAGGTACTCTTGGTACTGCGCAATCCGACGTTGACGGCTTCTGACCAAACCCTTGCGCCAAGTCGCCGTGCATGATGCTGGGTGATTCGTTTGGGTTGCGCGACAGGCGCGACGGCCTCAAAGTGAGCTCGAACGGCGGAAAGGGGTTCTGGCCCCGGGCGTGTTAGGCTTTGCCTTTTGGCCAGACCATGCAGTGTTGGAGGGGCAATGCCGAATCCTGCCGCGATTGATCGCCTCCGTGTGACCGACCTTCATTTCGATCGGCGCAACCCTCGCCTGGCGGAATACGACGTTGGTCCGGACGCAGACGATGACGAGATCATTCCAATCCTCTGGGAGGCGATGGACGTTTTGGAGCTTGTCCAATCCATCGCCGCGAGCGGCTTTTTTTCCCACGAGCCGCTAATTGTCGCGCGTGAACGAGACGAATACGTGGTAATCGAAGGTAATCGGCGGCTAGCAGCCGTGAAGGTGTTGCTCGACAGGACGTATGCAAACGACCGAGATTGGCCAATCCCACGATTGTCACGTCGAGCGACAGCGGACCTTGAGGAGCTGCCCGTGATCATCAGTGATCGGGAGGAGTCTTGGCGTTACCTTGGGTTCAAGCATGTCAATGGCCCGGCGAAGTGGAGCAGCTTTGCGAAGGCAGAGTACATAGCTGAGGTTCACAGCTCCTTTGAAGTTCCGCTTTCGGACGTTGCTAAGCAGATCGGGGATCGGCACAGAACAGTAGAACGCCTGTATCGCGGCTTAATGGTGCTCAGACAAGCCGAAGCGACGGGTGTCTACGATCGCGAAAACCGGTTTCGCTCGCGGTTTGCATTCTCCCACCTGTACACAGGACTGGGCTACAAGGGCATCAGCAGTTTCCTGGCGCTACGGGGTGTCGATGCCGAATCTGCTACACCAGTACCGGAACACGCAATCGACAATCTCGGCGAACTGTGCCTTTGGCTATACGGTGATAAGGAGAAAAAGGAGCGACCAGTTGTTGAACGGCAGAACCCGCACCTCCGGCAGCTTGATGCCGTTCTGGCGGACCGTGAAGCGATTGCGGCGCTAAGGGCAAGCAACGACTTGAGCAACGCCTTTGAAATCAGTCGAGACCCCGGAGCGGTCTTCGAGGAGGCCCTTCTTGCGGGCAAGCGCGAACTGCAACGAGCACGAACTTACCTGACGAGCTATGATGGCTCACGAACGCTTCTCGACAGCGCCGAGTCAGTTGTCGAGTTGGCCGATGACATCTTCGCAGAGATGGATCGGAAAAGAAGAGCCGATAGGCGCCGTTCTCGTGGCCGGGAGCGTACCTGATTGTTCAAGTTGCCCTCGCTCCCGACACCCTCGTCGGATGTCCACGAGCTCGCGGACTTCATCGAGTTACTGGCTTGGATGAAGGGTATGGCTTCTTTGCGAGAGGTCGCCGCCTATCTTGGCCAGACGGATGACAACGACCCAAACGTAGGCATTGAGGACAGCCAAAACCAGATCGCCGATAGGCTCGACGAAGTCATGCATGAGATCGAGGCTCGGTCCGAAGCCTGCCGCGTGGGCTATCCGTTCGTACAGGATCCGACGGGCACGGTACTTCGATCGGACGCGGTCAAGCTGAGCGATGTACCTGGCCGTGTCTATTGCTATTTGCTGCTGAGTACCAGACTGAATATGGAGAGAGACCGTATTCTTGCGGACATTGACGGAACACATCTGCTGGAGCAACTGGCCAAAGTCGTCTTACGCGGCTATCTTGGCGACCGTGCCTGTTCGTTGGTGTTCGGTACATCTAAGCAGGGGACGTTCGATCAAAGGATCAACAACCTTTGCAGCGCACTGGCGGAGGGCGTCGCGTATACGAGCCGGACTGGGCGAGTCCGCCGGTCGGGAGATGGCAAACTGGATGTTGTGGCTTGGAAGCCATTTGCTGACGGGTTGCCCGGTAAGGTAATCCTTTTCGTACAGTGCAAGACAGGAACAAGCTGGCGGAATGATGTCGCCCAACTACAACCGGATGCTTTTTGCGACAAGTGGATTCAACAGCCGCTCGGAATCACACCTGTGCGGACATTCGTGATTTCGGAGGCAGAGGAACGTGTGCGTTTCCCAGAGACCGTCTTGGACGCGGGGCTTCTATTCGACCGGTGTCGAATCATCGACTTCTGCCCGGACCTGAACGCCGACCTCGCGAAGCGACTCCACATCTGGACAAGCGCCGCCTTTGCCGTAGCACGAGCAGCGTTGGATCCGACCACGCCGCAGAACGGTGTGCTACAACCAACCCCCTGAGCGCTGTCTCGCAAAGGCTGAAGCCATGGTTGAGGCGTTGACGCGGCTCCGACGCGTGTTGCGCGTCGGTACGTTGCCAGCGCAGCATGAGGGGAACCCACGCTCCGAGTCGCACATGTCGGCGGCAAGACGCTACGTAGGCTGCAAACGCGCATGCAGTCCAGACTCGAACTCTTCGCGTGGAACTGTCGCCGCCGCCAACAGCCGTTGGCCGGACTCCTCAAGCGTCAGCACTTCCCAGTGCCCGCGGACGAGTGTCAGCTGGCCGGCCGCATTCTCCTGCAACTCGGGAACGAGCCAGATGATGTCGCCATCGTTGAGATCCTGCGTTGGCGCCTGGCTGGGGCCACCTATGGCGGCGAAGAATGGCGCATCAACGGCCACAGCCATCTTGGAACCCCAGCGCCGAAGTGTCGGAACCTTGATCTGTAGCTGTGGCATCAGCCGTTTCGCGCCGGATGAACGCCAGTCGGGCCTTCGAACGGCATCTGGGAACGGTGGCACGTCATCGGCGTTTTCGAGCAGCCGAGTGAACTCGGATTGCATGCCTCGGCCAGAGAAATACACCGCTTGTATCTCAAGGCCACACCACTTGAGTTGGCCATCGCCGTCGTGGGCTACGACCATATCGACCTTGCCCGCCCATTTGCCGGTGGCAGTGCTTCGCATGAACGGCGCTTCGCGTGCGACCTTCGGCGCTGCGCCGTAATCCAAGATTTCTGCAAGCCACTTTACGAGGACATCGTCCTGCTCGAAGCGAGAAGGGCACACGATCGCTCTTCGGTCGGTCAGCTCGACACTTTCCTCGTGAGCCCTATAGGAGCGAAGCGAGCACACGCCCCCCGCCTTCGGACACCGAGGATGCCCGTTACGAAACGGACATGGCCGGCCGCTCTCGTTCGCCCCGAGGGCATCTGCGGCCAATCCCTTGCGGAAGTCAGCCGTGACGGACTCAATCGGGTGGCCGAACCACTCGCCGATGCCAAAGCGCTCCGTGGTCACCGCGGGATCAGGCACCGAACAAAGGGCGGGGAGTGACCAGCAGTTCCGGCAGGCGGTTGTGGTGCGTGTTTTTCATCATGACCTTCACGGCGCAGAATCGGTACTTCCGCACCAAGCGAAGAATCTCGGGTGCGCAGTCGTAGGTCATCATGAAGTCCAAGCCTTGGTCCGCTAGCAACTCGAACAATCGGCCGTGGTCGATCTCGTTGTGCGTGTATAGGCGTTTGCCCGCGCGCTTTCCACCGGCGGTGTAGGGAGGATCGACGAACACGACGGTTTTCCCGGGTGCGGACGGGACGGCTTCGAGAAACTGAACGCCGTCCGTCTCGCAGAAGGTAATCCTGTCTGCATGGCGTTCGATTTCCGCGAGCCGTGCCTCGATGGTCTCGGGGTACCAGCGAGACAAGATGCCCTTGCCGTTTTCGCCTTTGCGCTGCAGCGATGCTCCGGGTGCGAGGATGCCGCCCCGCCGCGTCCGGTTCAGCACTAGGGTGCGAAAGCCATGCTCGACGACCCCGGCGATGTCACTCTCCGCCAAGTGTCCAATGCTCTCGGCAGTGGGATGGAAGGCCGCCACGCGTTCACGTAGTGCTTGGCTGTGGTGGAGCGCTGCGTGCCAGAAGGCTGCGACATCGTGGTCGCGTTCGCACATCAGGCAACGGCGTGTCAATCCCTCCATAGCGGCAGTGAGCGACACGATGCCGCCTCCCGCAAAGGGTTCGAGCAGGAGGTCTGGCCGTACGCGACGAAAGCGGAGCCAATGGCGAATGTGTGGAATCAGCCACGTCTTCCCGCCCGGATACCGCAACGGACTCCGCTGCGGAACTGTGGCGACGTTGACAGCGGGAATCGGCGACAAGGGAAAATCATCAACTGTCGATGATTCAATGGCTTGTGGGGCCGCAATCTCCGTTGCTAGGGCCATTCGTTCTTGCCTTCGCCGTGCTGTTCAAAATGACAGCATAGGGAATCTCGGCCCACGTTGGAAGCCCTTTCCGCGAAATGTGCATCGGATCACCAGGGAAAGCGGCGCCTCGTCATCACCGAGCCGGAAGGCGAGGCGGTGGAGACGCTGATTCTCAAGTGGCGGCAGATTCCGGTGTTCGAGGGCGAGCACGTCGAGCGCGGCGAGGTGGTGTCGGAAGGCCCCGAACGCCCGCACGGCCTGAAGGAAAACGTGGTGGTAGAACGCCTGATCCCCGCAGGAACGGGCCTCAACTACCACCGCGACCGCCCAGCGCGGGCTGGAAGAAACCCAAGCCCGATCGGCGAGGGAAAAACCCAGCCCACACCACACAGGAAAATTAAGGAAGCTCTGAACTGGCGTTGCGAATCGCCGGTGTTGGGTTGTCGACGACT
>VXSY01000259.1:0-2054 GCA_009837725.1 Gammaproteobacteria bacterium
GCCGAGGCGTTCGCCGTGGAGGTCATCCAGCGCTGGGACTCTGCCGCGATCCGCTGGGATCCCACCCCCAAGTCCGGCGACACCCCACCTGGCGCCCGCGCCCCCGCACGCACCGTGCGGGGACGCACCTAGCTCGTGCCTTGGAGGGAAGGCGTTCTGCCTTCCTTAGCAGTCTGTCGGACTTGGCGGCGGCCCACCGGTCTGCCGGACAGGGCGACGCATGCGTCGCCCCTACAGAAAGGGTGTCGGTCAAGCCGGACAGGGCGACGCGTCGCCCCTACAGGAAGGTGTCGGTCAAGCCGGACAGGGCGACGCGTCGCCCCTACAGGAAGGTGTCGGTCATGCCCCCGGGCCGTAGGGGCGACGCATGCGTCGCCCTTCTCGGTTGGCCATCCTCAGGCGCAAGCGCGCCGTGAGGCGCACTGATTTGCAGGCGGTTGCCTCAGAAAAGGCGCCTATCGGTGCCAGGGAAGGCAGTGCCTTCTCTCCAAGGGCTCCCTAGTCGTCGCGTGAGCGCAACGCCACAGTTGCCGCACCGAGGGCCGTGGGGAGCCCGGACTGGTTGACGTTGCGGATCTGCACTTCGACTAGGTGCTCGTTGCCGGCGATGGACTTGCCCGTTACCTCGCCGTGTACCGTGTTGGTATCCCCCACCACGTTGGGGTGGCGAACCTGAGCGCTTAGGGACTTGAGAGTGCCGTCGTCGCCCATCCAGTCGGTGACGATCTGGCTCAGCCAGCACACACGCTGGGGCCCGAAGTCGAACTGGCCCGGCATGTTGCGGCGCTTGCGGGCGTGTTCCTCGTCGAAACGACCCCCACCACCCAAGTCGGCGGAGCCTTCTGCCTCCAACGCGGTGCGCGAGGTGCGCCCGGTGCCGAGCACGCCGTGGGTGAACAGGAACAGCTCGGTCACCGAATAGGTGCCTTTCTTGAGCGACGGCAGGGCGTCGCCTACTGCCACGTCCTCCCAATACCGCGTTTCGGCACCCCGCCGCTCCCGCTCCCAAACGAGCGGATCCGCCGGCTCGACAACGCTGCCGCCCTCGCCTTCCTTGGGCGCGCGGTCGTATTCCAGCGTGTGCCCCATGTTCTGGTAGCGCGCCATGGTCGTCTTGATGGTGGCGACCACCTCCTTGCGCTGGTTGGTGAAGGTTACGAAACCGGTATTGAAGTTGATGGCGCCGATGCGGCGGCTGGTCTTGCGAATCGTCTCGCCCACCGTTTCGCTTGCGGTGATGGTGTCGTCGCGCCAGATGGGGCGGACGAACTCGATCTCGGCGCCGGCGTAGTTCACCGGCAGGTATTCCGTGGACACCCGCCGCCGGTCGATGGCGCCGGTCTCACCGGCCACGACACCCAAGGTGACGCCGAACAGAAACGGCGGTGGCGCCGTGATCATGCCGAAGCGGCTTGCCGCCGCGTGCTCTTCGTCGCGCCACAGGGGGTTGTAGTCGCCCACGCCATCGCCGAAGCGGCGTACGTTGTCGATGTTGGCCTGCTTGCTCGGCCGATGCGACAGCGTTTGGCCAATGGTCTTGCGGTATTCGTCCTGGAACTCGTCGATGGTGGTGATGAGGTTGCCGTCAGCCATTGCTGTCCCTCCGCCTAGATTTCGAGGCCGCGGGGCACGCCGGGGTTGTCCACCGCCTGTACCCGCTTCAGCACTTCGTTGGCCCGCTCCTGTTGGCCCGCCGTTTCCCGCCGAATGCCCAAGCCGGTGCGGGTGGCGTACTCCCGCCGCGTGGCAAGGAACTCGGGCAGTTGATCCCAGGTGCAGGTATCGGCCAGTTCGAGGATGTGGTCCGGCTTCACGGTGTCGTGCATCTCCTGCCACTTGCCCTGCAGCGACAGGGCGTGCAGCTTCATGCCGAGCTCCTCGAGGCCGTGCAGCTCGAGCACCTTGTGGTAGGTGCGGGTGGAGCCGTAGAAGGAAAGCGCCCGCCGCATGCCGTCGATCTTGCGCTCGATCTCGCCGTCGTCGTCGCCGACCACGAGATAGCCGCTCTCGGCGATCTCGAGGTCGCTCCAGTTGCGCCCGGAACGCGCGAGCCC
>VXSY01000259.1:2064-7987 GCA_009837725.1 Gammaproteobacteria bacterium
CCGGCAGCAGCACCTCGCGCATGTACTTGTCCGACATGATTCCGCCGTGGGGCATGACGACATCCGCCACATCCCCAGCGACTCGCGCCATGCCTGGTCCCACCATCGCGAGCCCCACCTGCGGGCGCGGAAAGTCGATGGGGCCGGGATTGAAGTTCGGCGTCATCAGGGTGTAGGTGTAGTGCCGCCCCAGGAACTCGGGGCGCTTGCCGTCCTGCCACGAGTCCCACACCTCGTGCATCATGCGGATGTACTCACGCATCCTCGGCGCGGGAGGGCTCCAGGTGCCGCCGAAGCGACGCTCGTTGTGTCCTTTCACCTGGCTGCCGAGGCCGAGCACGAAGCGCCCCTTCGAGAGGTGCTGGATGTCCCATGCCTCCATCGCCAGCACCATCGGGCTGCGCGGGAAGGCGATGGTCACCGAAGTCTGCAAGCCGACGCGTTCCGTCGCGGTCGCCGCCACCGTCATGGTGAGCATCGAGTCGTGCGACAGCTCGCCGCAGGTGATGGTGTCGTACCCTTGAGCCTCAGCCGCCCGCGCCTGCTCGCCTATCTCGGCCGGCCAGCCACCGACCCCCGTAATGACCTTCACGTTGCTCCGCCGCTCCTAAGTCGCAAACGCCCACGTTGCATCGTGCCACCTCGCTTTGCAACACTATGGGCGCACATTTTGCGGGCACCGCCTGCACACGGAGGGGAACATGGCATCCAAGCGAGCGCATCTCATCGTTGGGGGATTTCCGATCGGCTCCACTGCGGGGCACGACATGGACTTTGCCCGCATCACGCTGCTGCAGAAGCTCTACGATGGCGGCTACCAAACCACCGTCGCCAACGACTTTGCGGACATCGGCGAGCGGCTTCACGGGGTCAACCTCCTCGTGACCTACGTCGCGGGGCCCTACCCCAACGACGCCCAGTGCCAGGAGATGGAGCAGTGGATGACCGACGGCGGGCGCTGGTTCGCGCTGCACGGCACCAGCGGCGGCCGCGCCGCCCGCATCGAGGGCAGCCGCCGACGACGGATGGTCCGCCTCGCGCATCACGATGCCTTGGGAGCGTTCTTCCTGAACCATCCGCCGCTCAGCAAGTTCAAGGTTGAGGTGCAGGCAGAGCACCCCATCACCGCCGGATTGCCAGCCAACTTCGAGACCTCCGACGAGCTCTATCTCGTCGAACCGGTGGGCCAGAGCCAAACGCTGCTCACGACGGAACTGCCCAAGGATCCCTCCCCGCCCGGATTCGGCTTCGTCTATGACGAAGACACCTCCGTGCGCGAAGACGGCAAGACCCGCGTGCTGGGGCTCGAGCGAACCGTCGGCAAGGGTGCGGTGGTGTACGTTGCCCTCGGCCATTGCCATTCGCCCGAAACCAACGGCCAGCCCTTGGTGGACGAAAGCGTCGGCGCCGGTGGCAAGACGCCAATGGTCTTCCGCGGCTCATGGGAAACCGAAGCGTTCAACACCATCCTCGACAACGCAGTCCGCTGGGGCGCCGCCGCCTGAAGATTCGGCGCTCGTGCGCCAAGCGGGGGGATATGGGCCTCTAAGGTAAGACTCAAAGCCTTCGCCCGAGGGTTCCGTCAGATGCGTTGGCGGCGGGCCTCGAACAGGAGGATCGTCGCGGCCATGGCCGCGTTCACCGAATCGGCGTCGCCGGACATGGGGATGGACACCGATGCCGAGTCGGCCCCGAGCCAAGCTCGGCTTACGCCGGCGTGCTCGCTGCCGATGACGATCGCAATGTTCCCCGTCAAGTCCGCTTCGGTGTAGGGCGCGGTGGCCTCGGGCGTAGCGGTGATGGGGCGGATGGCTCGTGCTTGAAGCCAACCTCGCACTTCATCGCCCGTCGCCACCGCCAGCGGAACCGTGAACAGCGTTCCGATGCTGGCACGGATCACGTTGGGGTTGAACACATCCGTCTTCGGATCGGCGACGATGACGCCGGCGCCTGCAGCGTCGGCGGAGCGCAACATCGCGCCAAGATTGCCGGGCTTTTCGATTCCCTCTACCACGAGCCAAAGGCCGTCCCTCGAATCGCCAAGCTGGTCGAGACCCAGCGCCTGCGAGGCAACCACGCCGAGCAGGCCATCCGGCCCTTGCCGATAGGACATCTTCCGAAACGCCTCAGCGCTCGTCGCAACAAGCTCGATGTCCGCCCTGCCGAGACGACCTAGCAGGTCGCGTTCGAACGCGCCTCGGTGCAATGCGTCGCAGTGAAACACCGTCTCAATGGCGGCGCCGGCGTCGAACGCTCGTGCAAGCTCGCGCCAGCCCTCCACCACGAACCGCCCTTCTCGTTCCCGCGCCCGTCGCTGCCGCAGCCGCACGACGTGCTTGACGCGGGCGTTCTGCAGGCTGGTGAGCAAGTCACCCGCTCGCCAAGGCCGGTCGCGGCGGGCGTTCGCTGAACCGTGAGGCGGACAAATGCGTCACGAAGCGTTGCACCCAATCGCCCGGACATGCCCCCACATGCCGCTCCAGGGCGGTGATGGCGAGGCCGCGAACATAGCGATCGTGGTCGGCGAGGCCGAGTTCCGCCAAGCGATCCAAGTCCGCTGCATCGAGACGGACATTGTTGAGCGCGTAGGCGACGCTTTCGCGCACGGTAGAACGGGTCATGCCGCCATTCGCCGAGTTGTCCGGTTCCGCCCCAGGTTGCAGCCGCGCCAAAAGCCGGGCTGCCGGAACCCGCTCCGGCACCACTCGCGCGATGTTGCCAAGCGAATAGGCGGCATTGGAGCGCACGAGGTCGTCGGGGTCGCCCTCCAGGCAGCGAAGGAGCCTCGCCACGATGCTCTCGGACTCGAAGCGCCCTTCCGCCGCAGCGAGGCACGCTACCCTGCGAACCCGCGCATCGTCGTGCTTCAACCCGCGAAGCACGACTCCCTCGGCAGCAGGGCCGGCCACGCCTAGCGCATATCCCATCGCTCGCCGCACGGACTCCGGCCCCGTAGTAAGCAGCCGCTCTAGCTCCGGCAACAGCGAGTGATCGTCGCGCGCCTGCAACCCAAGTTCGTAGGCTAGCCGCACGCGCTCGTTCTCTGCCGCCGCGTTCTCGACCCCCCTAACGGGGTCTTCGGACGAAACCCACATCCGGCAATCGTCGCCACCACCTCGCAGCCACTGCCAGATGGACTCGACAACGCCATCCACCGGGTTCGCCGAAGCCCCCGCGATCGGTGATGTGGACGCATTCCGCCACGAAGCCTCTCGCGGCTCTTGCGTGCGGAAGTAGTAGAACTTGTACATGAACCTGCGCGACGCGGCCTCCGCCGAGGCGCGTGTGCCGCGATGGAAGAGGTCGTAGTTCGCCAGTACCAGGCTGCCCGCCTCAACAGTCAGCTTTCGCCGTTCCAGGCCGGGCACGCCAAGCAAGTCCACAACCTGCCCGATGCGCCGATCCCGCGCAGCAAGATCGTCATTGGCCAGTTCCTCGCGCTGCAGCGTCTTGTCTGCCGCGTCTCCCCGATGCCACGTGCCGTCGTCGCGCTCGAAGTCCGTGGTCCAATACTGCGTTCCCGGCAGCACCTCCGTCGGCCCGCTCTCCTCCGTCACCCGCTGCGGGTAGTAGAACAGCATGGCCCAGTTGGGCCGATGAGTCCGATAGTGCGCCCGCTCGTTCCACGGCAGGTTGCCATCCTGGTGGAAGCTCTGGTCGTTGGGCGTCGCCTCGTGCACGAAATGGTGCGGATGCAGCACGAAATCCTCGCCCAGCACACTCGTGAGCGCGCCCTGCACCGTGTCGCAATCAAGTAGCCGGTCCAGCGCTGGAATCCGCGCCCGCAGGTTGTCGCCGATCACCTGCAGGTGGTTCGAGTCGCCGCCAATCGCCCGGGCATCGTCGTGAACCGCACAGGCGGCTTGGAACATCTCCTCGTGGAACGATGCCGGCAACTCGTCCGGCGCAAGCACCACATAGCCATCGTGCAGATAGCTCGACATCCGCTCGTCGTCGAACAGCGCCTCACGCCCGATCCCGGTCATTCCGCTTCGCCCCCACACAGCCCACATCGCCAACAGCAAGCAAGCCTATCCCAAGCGCGACCAACGCATGCATCGCGCGAACGGACCGACCCCAAGGCGTACAGTGCCCTTCCATCGTGGCGCGATTTGCGCGAAAGTTGTCAGTTGGCACACGGTGCAGCACAAAAGGGGAGTGTGGGCATGAAGCCGATTTCCGCAGATTCGCATGTGGTGGAGTCCGAGGACGTGTTCATCGGCCTCGCCGAACGCTTCGGCGACGATGCGCCGAGGGTCACCGGTGCCGGCACCGTTCACGACGCCATCGTGATTCCTTCCAAGGGCGCCCGCGGCATTCGCCGGCGCATGGGCTTCGCCGGCATGCGCCTGCGCGAGGGCATCACCGTGCAGCGCCGACGCGGCCACAAGCCCGAAGTGGACGACATGACCGACGACGAGGCCAAGCGCATCCTCGCCAAGGGCTACGACGGACTGCGCGCCGGCATCCGCGACGGCGCCATGCGCGCCGACGATCAGGACCACGACGGCGTGAGCGCAGAGTTCCTTTATCCCGGCTTCTTTGGCCTGTTCAGCTTCGAGAACACCGAGCTGCTCGTTGCCTGCCAGAAGAACTACAACGACTGGCTGCACGATTACGCCAATGCCTCCAACGGCCGCCTGTTCGGCCTGGCCGCAATCCCGGTGCAAGACCCCGCCGCCGCCGTGGCCGAACTCGACCGCGTGATCAAGAAGGGCTTCAAGGGCGGCTGCATTCCCTGCACCGCGCCGGTGGATGCGCCCTACCGCGACGAAATCTACGACCCCCTCTGGGCCCGCGCCGCCGAGGCCAACTTTCCGCTCTCCATGCACGTCGGCACGAACGCCTACGTGCCACCGCAATACCGTCCGAGCAAACTCGGCCGCGACGAAACCGCCGACTACGCCGCTTCCGCCACCACCATTCAGCGCACCTTGGTGGACCTTATGTGCCGCGGCCCCGCAGAGCGCCACCCCACCATGAAGTGGGTCGTGGGGGAGTTCAACGCTGGCTGGATCGCCCACTGGCTCGATCGCGTGGATCAAGGCATCTTCCGCGAACACCGCTTCCGCAACACGGACTACACCGGCGAGCGCCCGCACGATGTCTGGCTGCGACAGTTCTACGCCACCATCGAGGACGATCGCCCGGCAGTGCTCACCCGCGAACTCATTGGCGTCGACAACCTGATGTGGGGCTCGGACTACCCGCACGTCGACTCCACCTGGCCCTGCTCCACCCAAGTGATCGACGAGATCTTCGAAGGCGTGCCGGAAGCCGACCGCACCAAGATCACCCACGACAACGTGAAGGCTCTGTACGGCATCTGATCGAGGCCAAGGAAGCCAAGCCACGAGGAGGGAAACGACCATGCAGACCCTGACCGCCGAACAGCGCCGGCAATGGCAGGTGGACGGCTACCTGCACCTCAAGGGCGTGCTGGATGCGGACCAAGTGCAGCACTACTCAGGCGAGATGGACCGCGTGCGCAAGCTGCCCGGCTACGAGCCGGACCGCAAGCCGGACCTGCCCATCGGCCACTACTCGTGGATGGACCAGACGCCCGACCAGGACCCAAGCGGCTTCATGGACCGTCGCGAACTCCTCACCTACGACCAATCCTTCATCGACCTGATGGACCGCTCCCCCGTGTTCGACTACATCGTCGACATCATGGGCCCGAACATCCTCTTCAGCATGAGCCAGGCCATCGTCCGCCCCCCGTCGCCGAAGTACCCCGGCTACACCCACACCGACGGCGGCGAATCCCTGCGCCTCACCCGAGTGAGCGAATCGAGTCCGCCCATCGCCATGAAGGCCATGTACCTCCTAACCGACGTGACCGAGAAAGACCGCGGCAACCTCACCGTCTTCCCCGGCAGCCACATGCGCCCCATCCCCCTCCCAGGCGAGCGCACAGAAC
>VXSY01000101.1 GCA_009837725.1 Gammaproteobacteria bacterium
CGCTGGCATCGCCGTTGAAGGCATCGGCGCCGCCGGAGCGGTGGAACAGGTTCGCGGCCACTTGGATGCCGTCCGACAACTCGCGGGAGGCATCGAGCGACAGCATCGTCATGGTGTTCTCGGTGCGATCCGGGGCGGTGAAGATGGCCTTGCGGTCGAGGGCCAAAAGCTCCACCGGCACGGCGCCGTTGCCGAGCAGGTCGCTCGTGGCCCGATGCGCTCGGAGGTGCATCTCGGAACGTGCGCCGCGCCAGCCCACGCTGCCAAAGGCGTTGGCGGCGCTGGAGGCGGAAAGATCGCGCCAACCGTCTTCATCGAACCCGTGAGCACCGATGTGATAGGCCAAGGCACCAGACCCAACCGCGCGATTGCCACCCACATCCGCCGCCACCACGCGCCGACCGTGCGAACCGCCCCATGCCTCGAGCCCCATACCAGGCGAGCGGAACCCATCCTTCATGCGCAGGCTCAAGGCGCCGCCGAGCGTGTTGAGCCCGAACGCGGGATTGGCGCCGCCCATGAGCTGGACGCTGTGGATCGCCGTGACGGGCATCAGGTCCCAATTCACCGTGTCGCCGAGGGGCTCGTTGAAGCGAGCGCCGTTGACGTGTACGGCGATGCCCTGCGCGAGGCCCAAGAGCGGCGAGGCGGTGTAGCCGCGATACTGCAGATCGGGCTGCAAGGGGTTGTTCTGGGCATCGTTCAGGCTGACGCTGGTGAAGGTGCGCTCGAGGAAGTCCGAAAGGTCGAGACTGAGCGAGCGATCCACCTGATCGGCGTCGGCGGCTTGGCTCGCGTAGGGCAGCTTGGCGGCGGGCATTCCGCTGCGGTCATCCGGGGCTGTGGCTACGACGACGATTTCCTCGATCAGGGCGTCGTTGTCCTCAGCGGCCGTGTCGCCACCTGTGGCGAAAGCCGTGGCGCAGACTACTGCGACGAGCGCTGCCCAGATGCGGGGCGCTGCCTTCCACGGAAAAAAACGCGTAACACGTTGATGCTTTAAGGGTTTGACTCGAAGCGAAAGCTTCGGAGGGAAGGCATTCTGCCTTCCCTGCGCGCCAGCGCACCTGCTTTCAATGTGGCAGGTGGGAATGCGCCTATCAGCGCTTAGGGAAGGCAGGATGCCTTCCCTCCGAGGCCCTTCAAGCCTGTTCCTCGCCACGTCAGCGATTCGGCGTCCTCGGCGGGTCGGAAACTCCGGAGAGGCTTGTGGAGGGCTGTTAGTCATCCCAGACGTTTTCCCAGCGTCCCGAATGGGCGGATCGGTACATCGCGAGGGCGGTGCGCAGTTCGCCCAAGGCCTTCTCGGGGGGCGCGGCCAACTCGGTACCGTGCAGCACTGCACTGGCGAAGTCCTTGAGTTCCTCGCCGTAGCTGTCCACCTTGCCGGGGAAGCCCTGCATCACTTCCGTGCCCTCGGGGTGGGTGGCGTTGAAGAGCAGTAGACGGCCTTCCCGACCATGCTCAATGACGATCTCGCCAGCGGTGCCGGTGACGCGGAAATCCTCGGTCGGTGCCACGGGACTCGCGTGCAACAGGGCGTCGAAGGTGGCGGTCACGCCGCTTTGGAAGCGGAATAGCGCATGGGCGAAGGATTCGCCTTCCATCGCCTCGATGTGGCGCCCGGTGACCGCGATGGCCGCGTCGATCTCGCCGAGTAGCATCCGCAAGGGGCGGATCCAATGCGCACCGCCATCGATGCTGATGCCGCCGCCAGCGCGCTTGAGGCGAAAGCGCCACGGAATCGGGTCATCTGGATCGACGTTGAGCGGATCGTAGAAGCAGGCGCGGGCGGTAATCACCTCGCCAATCTCGCCAGCGTCGATGAGTTCGCGCGCCCGAATCACATCTGGCCAATACTGTGCCTGCTCCGCCACCATGAAGACCGTGCCGGCACGCTCGGCCGCTTCGAATATGCGCCCGGCTGCGGCAAGGTCGGGCGCGATGGGCTTTTCGAGCACCAGATGCTTGCCGACGGCGAACACCTCTGCTGCGTACTCCTCGTGCAGGTCGTGCGGCAGCATCAAGTCCACCGCATCGAAATCGCCGTGGGTGAGGGCATCGCCCAACGAAGTGAATGCGGCGGCGCCGGTGCGTTCGGCCATGGCCTCGGCCCGCCCCGCATCCGCATCCACCACCGCAGTCACGTCGATGTCCGTCGCGACATAGCGAATGCCGCGCCAGTGGGCCCGGGCGATGTTCCCGCAACCAACCAGTGCCAGCCTTAGACGCGTCGATTCGGTCATGGCGTGGGCTCGTGGGTCATCTGAGGACTCCTGCGGTGCGACCTTGCAAGCCTAGCAGGCTGCCGGACTTCGGACGGCGCCAGCCGATGTGCCGATAGGACACTAGGACGGCTTGTTCGTGAGCAAGATCCCCAGAGTCGAATGTCGCGAGTTGGAGATTCGCGGTTCCGGAAGTTCTGTCGATTACTACATCAGTATCCACGGATGGCTTTCACGCTTTGTAACGGTCGTTTTCGCCGGGCGGGTAACCGTTCTGTCAGGCCGGTATTGAGCACAACACCCAAGGGTCCTAGGGGAAGGAAACACCGTCCAGGCCGGGCTCCTCGTCCACACTTGAGCCCGAACCCGTGCCGAATACTCGGGGGGCGGCTACCCGGGCGGCGGGCGGACCGGCGTGCTGGGGTAAGCCTTCGATCAAACGGGGTATGGCGTCCGCCAACTGCGACCAGTTACGTCGCGGAGGGTGGCGACGGGCTCGCGGGTGTGCACTTCACGCCACGGTACTTTTCCTGTCGTCTAAGTCGCAGTTTGTGACGAATTGGGCGTACGCTGCTGGCAGCCTGGAGCCTCTGCAGTGTCAGACGAACTGCTGTAGTGTTGGGTCGCCGCAGATTGCAGACGAGAGTCACAGCGGCGAGGCTGCAAGTTAAGCGTCAGCGTGTGGCGTGAATCCCGAGTCCTTGGAGGGACGCATGCAGGGCCAGCTCTTTGCCAAGGATGAAATCAGCGTGCTGAGTCACGACCGGGGCAACGTGACCTACTACGCTGGGTTTCTGGAGGGCTCCGAGGCCGACGCAGCGTTCGATGCGGCGAGCCGCGAGTCCTATAGGCAGGAGCGAATCACCATCCATGGTCGTACCCATGACGTGCCCCGCCTCACTCAGTGGTACAGCAGCGAGGGACGGGGCTATATGTACTCGGGCATCGACATGGCGCCCAATCCATATCCAAAGTTCATTGTGCAATTGGCTGATCGCATCTCCCACCACACGAACTTGGCTTTCAACTCCGTTTTGATCAACGTCTACCGTGACGGACGCGACAAGGTCGGCTGGCACAGCGACGATGAGCGGGAACTCGGAGACGAGATAGACATCGCGTCGCTGAGCCTCGGAGCAGAGCGGCCGTTCAAGCTCCGTGAGCGATGCAACCACGCCAACGTCGTCGAGTTGCCCTTGTCCCACGGCAGCTTGCTAGTCATGCGTCATCCAACGCAGCTCCACTGGCAACACTGCCTTCCGGCGAGGCGCGCCGTGACAGCGGCGCGTTACAACCTCACATTCAGATTCATCGACCACTGATCCGTCGTGACAGCTCTGCAAGGAAGGCGGCACAGACCGCTTGCTCTCGCGAAACGTGACGTCCGAAAGTGCGTCGAACGCCACCTGGGCTGCACACTTGGCGCTCTCGATGCCACGCGGTTGCGGGCCATTCGCCGAGAACTTGCGGCTTTGCGAGAGCGCTACCGCGGTTCCCAGCGAGGGGCGTGGCCATACGGCAAGAGCGATGCGCGGCTTGTCGCATATGCGCTGGGTTACTACCCGTATCACATTGAGTTGGTAGCTGAAGCATTGGCCGCTGTTCCAGAACTCCGCGGGCGTCGCGGCTGGGACTTGCGGCTACCGCACGCCACGAACGCGCGACCTGCCGAAACGCGCTTTGCGCTCGTCGGCTGCGGCGCAGCCCCGGAACTCTACGGCCTGTTGCGTTACATAGCGCATGACCTTTGGCGGTCGGGCACCCGCCAAGGGGTCGTCCCTAACCTTAAGATCACTCTGCACGAGCCCGAACATCGAAGCTGGAAGCCGATTGCCGATGCAATAACGAAGCGCCTTTTGGAGCGCCACACCTGGATTAAGACAGCCATGGAGGCCAACGCGATTCGAGTTGGCTGGTCGCAAAGCCGGGATCGGATCCCCAACCTGGAGCTGCGCGGTCGCTACGACTTCGTGCTCATCCAGTTGGTGCTGAACGAACTCGACGCGGATGGGTGGGTGCCGTGGCTCCTCAGGGCATGTCAGAGGTTGCATCCCGGTGGCCTAGTCTGCGTGATCGACACCGACCCGGGCGTCCACAGCAAGCTGTCGAGACTGCCTGGCTTCCGCCGATCTGTAGAACTCGATCTCCGGTGGGGGCAAGAAGCTCGACGGCTGGACGACGCAACGAGTGCTTGTCTTTTCCCTTCTAGCTCCCGCCCAATCGTGTCGCACAAGGAATCTCACGAACGCGAAAAGCTCACCATGCGCGCCACGGCGTCCTTTCTTGCAAGGCCGCGGAATTACCAGGGTGCTGAAGCGGACAGACCGTTTCTCGAGGGACACAGGACGGTTGACCGGAGTGCGGACCGGTCGACTCGGCCGTCGTGCAATGCGGTGCACCTGTACCGCTGGAGAGCGGACGGGTCTATTGCGAGCGTCACATCCGCTTACGGCCGTAGGGGAGCGGACCGAACACTGGGTGCCGCATAGCTGTTTGGCAAATTTCGGGGCGGCTCACGATGCAACAGGACGGGGGCGACGACGTTGCTCCGTGGAGGACATATGCTCGGCCAGTGCTATGCTGCCGGCAGGCCACCGACGGACAACCAAGAACATGACCGAAGGCCAAAAGGAACAGTCAGCCAGGTCGCTCGGGCGCCTCGAGCAAGTCGACCTTCGCACCGTCTGGATTCAGGAAGCTACCGGCTTCACGCCTTGGCTCGCGCAACCCGACAATCTTGATCTACTCGGGCAGACGCTCGGACTGAGCCTTGCGCCCGAGTCGGTTGAGGCCGCGTTGGGGTCATTTCGTGCCGACATCGTCTGCCGCGACACCGGGACAGACGCTCACGTGCTGATCGAGAATCAGCTCGAGCGCACGGATCACGATCACCTCGGCAAGTTGCTCACGTACGCGGCGAGTCTGGAAGCCGTCACGGTGGTGTGGCTCGCGGCCACCTTCAGGGATGAGCACCGTGCGGCTCTTGACTGGCTCAACCGGATCACACCGTCCGACTTCCGATTCTTCGGTGTCGAAATCGAACTGTGGCGCATTGGCGATTCGCCGGAAGCGCCCAAGTTCAACGTCGTCTCCATGCCGAACGACTGGTCCCGGTCTGTTGCCACGTCGATGGGCACTCCGAGATTGTCGGAAACGAAGCTCCGACAGCTGGAGTACTGGGCCGGCCTGCAAACCACGCTGGATTCGCAGAACGGGCCGATCGCAGGGAACCGCAAGCCCCAGCCGCAGCATTGGATGCCATACCCGATCGGGCGGGCGGAGTTCTACCTGGCCGCTGTGGCGAACACGCGCGAGCGCCTTGCGAGGGCAGAGCTCTACCTCATTGGCGACGAGGCGGCTGAAAGGCTTGCTCGCCTCGAAGCACAGCGGGACGAGATAGAAGGTGAGCTTGGTTACCCGCTTGAGTGGGGAGACCAGTCGCCGACGGCGCGCGACCGCCGGATTAGCTGCTACCTGCGTAATATCGACGCAGAGGACGAGTCGGACTGGCCGCGCCAGCACCAGTGGCTTGCCGAACGGCTCAACCAACTGCACCGAGCGTTTGTCGAGCGGATCCGAGCACTCTGAACCGGCGTCGTGGTGGCGCTGATCCTTGGGGCCCGGCTGAACGGGGTCCCTCGTCGGGAGGTGTGCGACCGATGCCGCGGGGTGAAGGGGAGTTGCGTCGCGTCAATCGGGCCGCCGCAGCGCCCTCGACACACAGACATTTCGTCCCTCAGTCCCAGGCGGCAATGTCTCACGCGGCGAACCCGTGGTGCGGGGTGGCGTTCAGCACCGCAGGCCGCCGGTCTCCCCTCCGCCGAAGTTGCGGCGGGGCTCTCCAGCAATCCTGGCTGATGACCCCACGGGACCAGGATTGCCGGCGGTGCATTGCGTGTGAGAAATCGCCGGCAGGTGTCAATGGCGACCCAAAATTTCCCATTTGTGGCGACTGAAGATTTCCCACATAGAGTCCGACTGGCCCCGGGCGGCGGCTCGAGCCGGGTGTTGGTGTCGACTAGGGTGCAGCGCGCGCTGACAATCCTGTCAGTGCCGAACCAGTCTGACTGATCGTTCGTGCGGCGCGAATGGCCTAGTTCTAGGTCTTGGACGTCGGGGGCCCGGAGCTTCCAGCGGCCGGCACGGTCACATATCGAGGTCGCCCAAAGAGGGTCGATCGTTGAAGGCGTTTGCTGAGGCCGGCCCGCTGCAGCGGCTCGTGTAGTTCCAAGCATTGTGCGCCCGAGACTGAGGGGCCCAAGACCACACGATCAACAAGGACATCAAGGTCCACATCGACCGAGATCCCGCAAACTGGTACACGAACCCCGAACTCTTCCGCCATTCGGAGCGATATGGCGAGGCGAAACTCTTGCTCCCACTCGAATGCGCGGTGCTTCTTGAAGAACCGTTCCAGCATTCCAGGATCTGTCAACGGCTGTCGCGTGAGGTCGACGTATTCGACGGGCCCGGCCCAAAGGTCCTCGATCCCGAACTCTGGCGCGAGGCGGAACGGCTTGAGTGCAGCGCGCATCCGCTCAGGTGTGGAGCAGATGGCGACTCCCTTATTTTCGGCACCATACAGGCGCCACATCGCATCGCTCTCGTAGTCACGGCGGTGCCAGCAGCTAATTTTGGTGAGCCGCTTTAGTTCGAAGAACGCGTGGTCGACGAATCCCATTGGGCTGAGGTCGCCCTCATCAACGGGCTCGACAAAAACTGCTCCTTCGAATTGATCCTCGAATTGGTTGGCCGAAGCAAAGTGCAGCGTTCTCTGGTTGAGCATGTCGAGAAACCGGGCGACGCTGATGTAACGCCAGAGTCGATCGTCCCAATCTATCGAGCCATTTACGAGTTCGCGCATGAGGGTGAGGGCCCGCCCGCGGCTAAAGGTGGCTCGATTCTAGAGTTCCCAACAGTCGTTGGGGCTGGCTGGCTCAGGGAAACGGCGAGCTCCGCTGCTCCACCGATGGGACCACCTCGTCGTGAGAGCCGATCTCGGCGACGCCGCCACGTTCTCGATGACGGGGATGGTGTCGGCCACGCGCATGGTAGGGATGCGGTGGGAGACGAAACGACCGTTCGGCCCTGCGTGAGCCAGGCGAAACACTCGTCGCTCCGCTTGGCTATGCAACCACTGGGCGAAGGAAGGGGTTACGGCTGTGGGCGCAGGGGACGGCGCGGGTCCCCCCTTTGCGGGGGGCGCGCCGAGATGTTGCAGGAGCGAGCAGTTCGGTAGCGTCCGCTGTCACGCAGTGTCCTACCGGGCGTCCCCGACACACGGACATTCGTCCCTCAGTCTCAGGCGGCAATGTCTCACGCGGTGAACCCGTGGTGCGGAGTGGCGTTCAGCGCAACGGGCCGCCGGTCTCCCCTCCGCCGAAGCTACGGCAGGGCTCTCCAGCCATCCTCGCTGATGGCCCCCACGCGAGCACGATTGCCGGGTGCATTGCACGTGAGGAATAGCCCCAGGGCCTGTGGGACGATACGTTTGCGTGTCGGGAGCCATTTCACCGTCGACACCCCGTGCAGATACAGCCACGGAGTCGCCGCGTCCACGCGTGCGCTGCGGCGAACGTACGGAGGAATTGAGGGAAGACCGGAACGGCCCGACAACCCCTCCCGGCTGCGGGACTTCGGCACCCGAACCTCCCCCGAGC
>VXSY01000052.1 GCA_009837725.1 Gammaproteobacteria bacterium
CGGCCTGGCTGTTCGCGTGGGTGGGGGGGGCGCCGCTGCGGCGAGCTATGGGCTTTACCCCCCCCCCCCTGGCGGTATCCCTACCCCCCGACGCGCCCATTAGGGCGCGCTTGCGGGGCTGGAAGGTGCTGCGCCGTTGCGCTTTCGCTTGCGCCCAAGCTCGGCGTGCGCGTCGTCGAGTTTGCCCACAATGTCGGGGTAGGGCAGGCGTTGCGTCGCCATCAGGCGCGGGCGGGGCGAGGCATTTGGCGCGAGGGTGTGCAGGAGGCGCAAATCGGTGATGTACGCATCGCCCGCCTTTCCGTCCATCTCCACCACTTGCAGGGGGATGTCGCCGTCGTGGCCCGGCTGGTTCAGGAGACGAGCGCTGTCCGGGTCTATGTGTGAGCCGTCGGACGGGTTTCGATCTTGCGGTCGCGGCCCCATGAGGTGCTGGAAGTAGGGCCGGCGCTTCAGGGCTTTCTTCACATCCTTGGAGCGGCGCACGCGGTCGTTCAGGAGGCGGTGGGAGCCGGCCACTACCAACGTTGCCCCGCCACCCGGAGGGATGTCGTCCAACAGGATGAACACCTGCACGCCGGGTGCACCGGCTTCGCCCAGGCGGGGAACGTCCAAATGCCAGATCGTGTTGGGCACGAACCAGTGGTCGGCTCCGGGCGGCGTAAACAGGAGTTGCGGTCGGGAAAACGCATCGGCTGCGCCTGATGCTGGTGGCTTGCTCGTGCACAGACGCTCGCCAGCGAGCTCCTTCGCGGCGGCAAGCGCATCGGAAAGGAACATCGCCCGGAAGGCCGTGGACTTGGCGCAATCGCGGATTCTTCGCATGGGCAAGTACTTGGTGGGGGCAAGCCAGTGGAACTTGCCGGGCGTGCGGTTTTCGCCCCGCTCGTCATCAACGACCCAGCGTCCGTCCTGCCAGACGCCAGCGTCTTCCAGGATGCTGTACACGCGCTCGCGATTCGGGGCGATTGCGGCTTCTGGAATCAACCCCGCAATCCGCACCACGCCCCGCTCGGCGAACTCGCGCCGTGTCTTCTCGTCTATGTGCGGTACTGAGATCACGCAACCTCCTTAGGTTGAGGCTCGGCCTTGCGGTTACGCATTCGCATCATGTTGCGCACCCTTCGGGTGCGTAGGAGGGCGAGACGCCCTCCCTCCAAGATTTCGTTCAGCGAGCGGAGGGCCGGTCTTTGGAGGGAGGGCGTGTCACCCTCCCTTACGCACCGCAAGGCGCGTCCATGGAGGCTCTCAAGCCCCACCAATCTTCGGCGTGATGATGCCGAGTTCCACAGAGCTTTCAACCACCGCTCGGATCGTGTCCTCCACCGGGCGGATGGTCGCGCCTAGCACAGATTTCGCCTTCTTGCAGTCGTTCAAGGTGCGCGACTCGATGGTGATGGGGTCGCCCTTGCTGGTGACGGTGGCTGGCTCGCCCAAGGCGAATGAGGGGAAGAACTCGTGGATGACTTCCGCCACCTCGGTGCCGAAACGCATCGCCGAGCGGCCGCCGCTGCCGTGCATGACGTAGCGTGGGCCGCCCCGCGTTGCGCGATGGTCAACGCTGGACTCGGCCGCCAGCCGGTGTGCTTTCACAAGGTCGCGCACGTCGATGATGTTGTAGAACATGTCGTAGCGGGAAGGCCAGTTCGGCTCCATGCCAGCAGCCAGGCGCCCGATCTGCTCGATCCACTGTCCGACTTGTGCCTTGAACAGGATCGGCCCGCAGATCATTGCGGGATTCATGGTGATGGCGTCCCAAGTGCCGCCGGATGCGTCGGCGGCATCGTTGATGAGGCGTTCGGTGTCCACCTTGCTGCGGGCGTAGGCGTTGCGCGGGTGCTGCCAGCGTTCTTCCGGCACGCCGTCGGACGACCAGTCGGTCTCGGTCCATTCATAGCCTTGGGGCACGGTGGCGCCTCTTGCGCCGGAGACTGCGGCCATGGAGCTCGTGTACACCATGCGCTTGACACTGCCGCTCGCGTTTACGGCGTCGATCACGTTCTGGGTGCCGGCGATGCCGCCGTTGTACACGTCGGTGGAGACATCGCCGGAGCCGAGCGGCTGTGACTTGCCGTCCGCGGAGTTGCCGAGCACCGCGGCGACGTGGAAAACGCCGGCGCAGCCCCTGAAGGCATCGTCGTAGGAGCCGCGGGTGAAGAGGTCGCAGCCATCCACGATGGTCACGCCCGGCAGGCGCTCGAGATACTGCACGCAGTCCTTGCCGCGCCAGGAGTTGGCATCGCGGATGCAGGCGCGCACCTCGTAGCCGTGGATGGCGAGCTCTCGAACCATGTGGCCGCCGGTGAAGCCGGAGCAGCCGGTTACGGCAACGGGGCCGTCGTGGGGGGTGATTGAAGGCATTGTGGTTCCTTGTGTTGGTCGGGTGACGATAGGGGTGCGGTGGGAAGCACTTCAAACGCGGCGACGGCCTTGGAAGCGAGGCCATCCTGCCCTCGCTAGGTGCCGCAAGGCGCGTTCATCGCATGCAGCTCAATGTCTGGGTGAACGCCGTTCTCCGTTCTTCCATTCCAAAACGCCTTGCGCGCCTGTCGGCGCGTGCGAGGGCAGGATGCCCTCGCCCCCAGTGGGCCTCGCCTCGAAAAAGTCCGGCGTTTGTTTCAGCGGCCGATCCCATCCTGGGTGCCTCGCCACTCCTGGGCCAGCTTCGCGGTGGGATTGAAGACATTGCCGTCGTAAAGCACGTCGATGGGGTCGCGGCCGTCCACGCCAATGCCGAAACGGTGATAGCCGAGGAGGCGTTGCAGCTCTGTCGGCATCTGCTTCACCGTTTCGCGCGGCACCGAGACGAGCTGAATCTCCTGCGGTCGCAGATACGCCACGTTGTGGCTCATGAAAAAGCCGAGTCGCTCGCGATCCTTCGAAGTGTTGGCGCCGCCGCCGTGCCAGAGGCCGCCTTCCCACATGAGCATGGTGCCGGAGCGCATGACGACGCGGGTGGTTTCGATGTCTTGATCCACCTTGCGGTCGTGCCACTTATGGCTGTAGGGGACGATGTGGGTCGCGCCGTTCTCGAGGTCGTAGTCGTCGAGCGCAATCAAGGCGTTGCAGACGAAATGCGGATGCGGGCGGGGGATCGGCCAGAGGCCGTCGTCTTGGTGCAGGAACTGACGGGTCTCGCCGGGGAGGACGTTGAAAAGGGTGGTCACGTTCACCTGCACGCGGGGGCCGAGCACGCCTTCGATGAGGGCGCGGATGCGGCGGTCGAGGAAGAGATAGTCCACCGCCCGGGTCTTGGCGAGCAGGTTGTGTGCGCGCCAGGTCTGGCCGGTGTCGGTGCCGATGGCGCGCATCTCGGTGATGGGAACTTCGGTGTCGAAGGCGTGGCGCAGGCGGGCGACTTCTGGCTGCGAGATGAAATCCTCGACGATCGTATAGCCCTGTTCCTCGATTTCGGCGACCCGTTCGGTGATGTTCAGGCCATCGATGATGAGGTCCGCGTCGTCTTTGGGCGTCTGCGCCGTTGCGTTCACGAGGATTTCGCCTGGGCGCTCTCGCCGTTCTCTGCCTTGGCCGCCTCGCGCTCCCGCTTCATACGTTCGGCGCGTTCGGTGTTTCGCTCCGAGGTCATCTTGCCGTCGTGGTGCATGTAGTCGTAGGTGGGGCGGATGGTGGTGCGGCCAGCGGCGGGCTCGGTGTCGAACAGGCTCCGGTATTGGTCGATGGTCTGGCCGTTCTTCGCGCCTGGCTCGGCGGCGTTCATCCGATCCATGTCCCAGTCGCTCTTGCCGAAGGGGAAAAGGCTGTACACGTCCATGAGGCCGGCGAAGCGCACGGGGTTGCGGTCCAGCGCCTCCTGGGCGACGGTCTCGCGATACGCCTCCTCGGTCTGGCGGCGGCGGCGCATGTATTCGCACTGTAGCGTCATGCGCAGACCAGGAGTCTTCTTCGGATACGAGCCGTGCCATGTGTGGTTGCCCCAGATGACCATGGAGCCGGCCGGCGCTTCCACGGGCGTGGCTCGATCCTGCCAGTGCTTGGAGTCGTCCGGTGTCACCTGCCGCCGCCAGCGATGGCTGCCGGGAACGAAGGAGATGGCGCCGTCGTCCTTGGTGTAGTCCGTGAGCATGTAGTGCATGTTGCAGTTGTTGGCGGGTTCCGGCTGGGCAACGAGGGCGGGGTCGAGATAGTCGCCGTGGATGCCGGTGCGGACTTCCCCCGGTCCCTTCACCCACGCGGCACAAAGGCTCAGCACGCAGTCGGTGCCTAGCAGCCATTGGGCGAGGCCGAGACCGGCGGGGTTGTAGGTGAGCTGCTCGAAGATCGGGTCTTCCCAGAGCATGAAGCGCTGGATGTCGTTGATGTTGGTCCAGCGCTTCTCGGACAGGCCGTCTTTGCCATAGCGCCGCAGCATGGCGCGTTCGAGGGCTTCCTTGACGCCTTCGCAGAACTCGGGGGGCGCTACCTTCTCCGGGGGCACCACCGTAAACCCGAACGCTTCGAGCTCCGCGAGGTTGGATTCGAGACCCAACTGCCTGAGTTCCCGAAACAGCGGCGCCACGGAACCTGCCGATTTCCAGTCCTCAATCTCCACTCTGCTCGCCCCCTCCGCCGGCCGACGCGCCACGATTCTACTCGGTGGTGGATCCGGCAACCAATGGAAGCGGGCTCGTGCCGAGCGTGACGAGCGACCCTTGGGGAGCTGGGCTTCTTCACCGAGCCGCTGGCCAATGCGTACAAGCCCGCCGCTGTGCCAACATTGGCGCTTGATGTTTGGGGCACTCGGGAGAGGTCAGATGGATTTGGGGCTCACAGGCAAGCGCGGCATCGTCGTGGGCGGAAGCCGAGGCATCGGCAAGGCCATCGCTTGGGAACTCGCACGGGAAGGCGTGGATCTTGTGCTCATCGCCCGGGATGCCGAACGCCTAGCCGGCGCGGCCTCGGAGATTGCGCAGGACTCCGGGCAGCAGGTGCTGACCATGGCCTGCGACGTGCGGGATCGCACAGCGGTCGAAGAAGCCGTGGCTTGGTCTGCGCGAGAGCTCGGCGGACTCGAGATCCTGGTCAACAGCGGCTCGGCGCCGGGCGGCTCCGCCACGGCGGTGGGCAAGATCGACACGATCGTCGATGAAGACTTCCTCGACGACTTCAACGTCAAGTACATGGGTGCCCTGCGTTGCGCCCGCGCCGCCATCCCGCACCTGCAAGCCGCAGACTGGGGCCGCATCGTCAACATCAGCGGCCTCAACGCCCGCATCGCCGGCAATATGAGTGGCGGCGCCCGCAACGGCTCGATGGTGCACATGACCCGCACCCTTGCCCAGCAGTTCGGCCGCGACGGCATCACGGTGAACTGCATCCACCCCGGCCTCACCCGCACCGAACGCACCGCCGTGGTGATGGCGGCCCGTGCCGAGCGGGCCGGCCTGACGCCAGCGGAAGTGGAAGAGCGCGACTACGCCGACGACAACCCTCGCGCCAACTCCATCCGCCGCATGGTGGACGCCTCGGAAATCGGCCACATCGCCGCGTTCCTCTGTTCCGACAAATCCTGGGCCATCAACGGCGAAGTCATCGCCGCCGATGGTGGGGGGAGCCCTTCGGTTTACTACTAGGCGATGTGCCTTGCCGATTCGTGCATCAACGTCCACGGCGTTAGGACCATTAACGTCCGCAGCGCTAATCGTTACGCGGGAGGCTGAACGCGAAATACTCGGAGCCGGAGGGTGGGCCCATGCGGCCGCCGCCTGCGGCGATGGCGATGTATTGCTTGCCAGCGACGCTGTACACGGCTGGGGTGGAGAAGGCGGCGGCGGTTAGTTCGGTTTCCCAGAGGATGGTGCCGTCGTCGGTGTTGTAGGCGCGGAACTTCCGATCGGGGGTGGCGCCGATGAAGATGAGACCCGATTTGGTCACCACCGGGCCGCCGTAGTTGACAGCGCCGAAGCCGAGGTCGGGGTGCGTCGGGAAGTTGCCGAAGGGCACTTGCCAGGCGATTTCGCCGCTGGCGAGGTCAATGGAGTTCAGCGTGCCCCAGGGCGGCGTGTTGCCTGGCAGGTCCTCATGGTCGCGCAGGTACACGTAGCAGCAGTGCGCGTAGGTGACTTCGGTGGTTGGTTCGTCGATCACCGGTTCCGGCTGCAGCAAGTGTTGGGCGATGCCGCCGAGGACGTGTTCTTCCAAATGCGCGAAACCGGCCATGCGGCCCCTACCTTCCTTGATGACCGCGAGTGTTTCGCTGTAGCCGAGGCGCTCGATGACACCCACGAGGCTCGGGCCGGCGTCGGTGCCGCTGAAGTCGGGCGCATGGCAACTGCCGCAGTGCTGGGCGTAGCTGGCGGCCTTGCTGAAACCCGCCGGGATTTCGCTCAGCGTTAGGGGGCCGGCAACGTCGTTCGCGTTTAGGATCAGGCGATTGGTCGCTGGGTCGAAGGCCGAGCCGCCCCATTCCGCGCCGCCGTCGTACCACGGGAAGAGCAGGATCGTGCCCACTTTGGGCGGTGCCCACGGACGGATGTCGTAGTCCTTGATCTTCTCGAGCACCGCGGCGCGTGCTTCGGGCGTGCGGTCCGTCACCTCGAACGTCTGGCGGCTGAAAGCGATGCTGGAGATGGGCTGCTTGGCGGCCGTAACTTCGCCCGGCATGGTGCTTTCCATCGCCGTCTCGGCCTCGAAGATGGGATGCAGCGATTCGCCGGTCTCGCGGTCGAAGACGAACAGGTGACCGGACTTGGTGGTGAGGGTGACGGCGTCGATCGTCTTGCCGTCGCGCCGGAGTTGCACGAGGGTGGGGGGCGAAGGGTTGTCGCGGTCCCACAGATCGTGGCGCATCACTTGGTAGTGCCAGCGGTACTCGCCGGTGCGGGCATCCAAGGCGACGATGCTGTTGGCGTAGAGGTTGTCGCCGAGCCGGGGTGCGCCCACGAAGTCGGGTGTGGCCGAGCCGGTGGGCACGAACAGCAAGGCGCGTTCTTCGTCGAGCGTCATGGCGGTCCAGGCGTTTGCGCCGCCGGCCTTCGCTAGCGAGCCCTCGGCCCAGGTTTCCGAGCCGCGTCCTCCCGGTGCGGGAATGGTGTTGAACTGCCAGACGAGTTCGCCGTCGATGGCGCTGAAGGCGCGGATGGAGCCAGGGAAAGCGTCTGCCCACTCGGCGGTGGTGAAGCCCGTGATGATCTTGTCCTCGAACACGACGCCGGGCGCGGTGAGGCCGAAGTGGCCGCCGCGGTCGTCGTCCTTCGGGCGCATGTCGAGGCGACCCCCCTCACCGAAACTCGGCACCAGTTGGCCGTCGTCGGCATTGAGGGCAATGAGTTCTCGACCGGCGGCGAACAGGATGCGCCTGTCGCTGCCCCGCTCCCACCACATGAGGCCGCGTTGCGCGGCGCCCGGCAGATCGAGGGTTTCGTTGCGCCAGATTTCCTCGCCGGTTGCGGCATCGAGGGCGAACGGCACGAGCTTGGGCGAAAGGCCAAAGAACACGCCGTCGACCACGAGGGGGCTGGTGTACATGGTTCCGCTCGGTTCGCCGGAGTTGTACACCCAGGCGAGTTCGAGGGAGGCGACGTTGTCGCGGTTGATCTGGTTGAGTTCGGAGTAGTGGGTGCGGCCTGAATCGCCGAGGTAGACGGGCCAGTCCACGTCGCGCGTTTCGGGTTCCGGAGTGCAACCGAAGCCGAGAAGGGCGCTTGCGAACAGCGCGCAGCGCGCCTTCCACGAAGGCCCGTCCGTCACCAAGTCCGCGCGATGGTTCATGCCGCCTCTTCCTCGACCGGCTCCCCGGCAGCACGTGCCCGTTCTAGACGATTGCTCTCTTCGGGCACCAACCGGCTCCGCAGCAGCACTAGGGAAGCTCTGAACTGGCGTTGCGAATCGCCGGTGTTGGGTTGTCGACG
>VXSY01000210.1 GCA_009837725.1 Gammaproteobacteria bacterium
TGGCACCATCCCATTATCCCACGAGGCAGACTTTGTTCAGAGCTTCCCTAGTGCAAGGAAGCCAATGGCGAGGGGAGGAAACCCTCCTGCCGGAAGCTACGGCCTTGGTGGAGTGCCTGGTCGCCTTGAGCGGAGGATGAAAGTTTCCGGTTCGAGGTTGAGCAGGGCGCGGCCGGCGTCCTCGATTAGGTGGGGGGCAACCGTAGCGTGCTGGCGAACTACTCGCACGTCGCGGTTGATGCGTTCCAAGGGGTGGCCTAGGCGGTTGGCGGTGGTGCCGGCGGCTTCCGTTACGGTCTCCACCACTTCCACTGCGGCGCGGGCGGCGTCGGAGGCGATGATGTGGAAGAGGGCTTGGTCCCTAGGCTGCACGCTGTCGCCGCGCACTACCGTATCCCAAGTGCGTTCGGTGAGTTCCAGGAGAGCGGCGCGGGCACCGATCAAGCGGGCCTCCGCGTGCGCCACAGCGCGCTGCGCGAAGGGGCGGTCGCGCAGTGTCCTCGTCGTGAAGCGCGGCTTCTTCTCGGTGGCGAGTTCGACGAAGGCGTCGATGCCGGCGCGGGCGATGCCTATTGCCACGGCGGCTTTGTTGTAGGCAAGGCGGTTGCCGATGGGCAGCCGCAGCTGCGGCGAGCCGACGTTGCCGCCGATGGGGTTGACGAACAGGCGATCTGGCACGAATACGTCGTCGAGGCGCACGTCGTGGGAGCCGGAGCCGCGCATCCCGGCGACGTGCCAGGTGTCCACGATCTCGTAGCCGCCCTTCGGCACCACGGCATAGAGGTTGCCGTCCTCCACCGGTTCGTCGTTGTCGTAGCGCCGCACCGTTGCGCCGAAAAGTTCCGCATTGTGGATGCCGCTCACGAACTGCCACTGGCCGGAAACCCGCCAGCCGCCGTCCTCCTTGTCGGCGCGGCCCACGGCGGCGGTGGAACTCGCCATGATGGTCATGGGATCTTCGATGAGTTCCGGGCAGTGGGCGAAGCCGGGGGCGATGAGGCCAAAGGTCTCGATGCCGATCATCAGGTTCCAGCCGGCGCTGCCGTCGGCTCGGGAAACCGCTTCGATTACGCCAATCTGGGTCATTGGGTCTGCATCGGCGCCGTGGAACTCCGCCGGCGCCGCCACCCGGTAGAGCCCCTCGCGGGCGAATGCTTCCGCCACGGGTCGCGGTAAATGGCGTTCGCGTTCCGCCTCGTCGGCATGTTCGCGCACCATTGGCGCGAGGCCGATGGCGGCTTCGATGTGGGGATTGGTGTTGATGTCAGCCGGTCTCTTGCCGGATCGCCTCGAAGGCGCGACCGAGCACGTCGATGATGGCGTCCACGCTGCGGGCGCCGGACTGGAAAATGGCCGTGGCATTCAGCGCGCCCCACTCGAAGCCCATCGCCTGCACCTCGGCAGCACGCCGCGCGACGTTGCCGACGTCGGCATAGAACGCCTTGCCGGCGTCGTCTCTGGGCGGCACGTCCAGCATCATCTGGTAGCCGATGCTGGCGGGGTCGCGGCCGGCGGCTTCGGCATAGGCGGAGATCTTGTCGCGGCTTTGGCTTGCCACCGCCGGATCGGTGATGGCCGTGGCCAGCCAGCCGTCGCCCCGCTCGGCCACGCGCTTCAGCGCTGCCTCCACGTTGCCGCCGATCCAGATCGGCAAGTCGCCTCCCTGCGGCGGCTTCGGCTCCATCGCCATGGCTAACGACGAGTAGTGGTCGCCGTCAAAGGAGATGTTGTCGTCGCGCCAGTAGCTGCGGAGGATGTCGATGGCCTCGTCCATGCGCCGGCCACGATTGTTGAAGCGCTCTTCGAGAGCGTCGTATTCGGATTCCTGCCAGCCGACGCCGACGCCAAGCCGCACGCGGCCACCGGAAAGGGTGTCGAGGGTGCTGATCTGCTTCGCCACCAGCACCGGCTGCCGCTGTGGCAGCACGAGCACTTCGGTGCCAAGGCCGATGGTCTTGGTGGCGGCGGCAACGTAGGAGAGCGTCATCAGCGCTTCCAGGATCGGCATCTTCGGAGGGTACATGGGCGCTTCCCGGCTCTCGGTGGGGAAGCCCATGACCACATGGTCGAACATGTCGAGCTGATCGAAGCCGATGTCCTCGATGGCCCGTGCGAGCCGCAGCACTGCGTCGCCGCCCTCGCGATAGGACACGCTCGGAAACTCCACCGCCAGTTTCATGCCGCCTCCCGGTCGGTCTCTTGCGAGTCGGTCTTTTGCAAAGGGCTGTGCGTCATTCCCCGCGCTCGTCGAGGAGCTGGTAGATGCGCTGGACGGCCTGCAGGTTCGCGCCCGGCTGACTCACCCCAAGCGTATCCGCGTGTGCCGTGAGGTCGGCTTCGGCGGCGGTTTCCTCGGCCGACTTGCCTTGGCGCCGTAGCTCCACCACGGCGGCCCAAAGGTCGCGGTAATACGCCTGCACGTGGGTTGCCACTTCCCGACCGTGCTCGCCGGTGAAGGTAGGTCCGTGTCCCGGCACCACGAGGTCCACATCGAGCTCTTTGAAGCGCTCCAAAGTTTCGGGCCACTCGTCCACGTAGCCGTCGCCGAGCCAGGAGATGCCGCCGAGCATCATGTCGCCGGTGTACACGAGGCGTTCGGCGGGCAGATGAATGACGATGTCGCCGCCGGTGTGGGCGCGGCCCAGGAACGCGAGACGGATTTCCCTGGCGCCGCGGTAGAGCGTGAGCCGGTCCGACATCGTCACGTCCGGAGGCACGGGATCGATCTCCTTCGAGGCTTCGACGTGTGCCTCATAGGCCGCGAGCACCGTCTCGGCCTGGGTGCGGGCCTCGTCGTCCTCGGCGTCTGCCACGCGCTGGCGCATGGCATCGAGGGTGCCCGGTTGCCGCTCGAGTTCGCCGGCGAAGGTTGGTTCGCTGAAGGGGTCCGTCGCCATCTTCATGCGGGTGAATTCGTGGCCGACGATGGTGGCGTCGTCGAAGGCCTGGTTGCCGTGGGCGTGGTCGTAGTGGAAGTGGGTGTTGATCACCGTGGTGACGGGCTTGTCGGTCACCTGGGCGATGGAGTCGATGAGGTCGCGCGCCATGGCGGGGGTGATGTGGGTGTCCACCACCACCACGTCGTCCTCGTTCACCACCACCATCGAGTTGCTGTTGAAGATGGGGGCGAGGGTCTGCACGAAATACACGCCGGGCGCAATGAGCGTGAAGCGGTGCGTGTCGGTGGTCACATCCCCCTCGGGGGGCACGAAGGTCGCAGGCTCTGCGGCGGCTTCAGGCTCGGTCGTCTCGACATTCACCGCCACGTTGTCGCAGGCGGCAAGGGCAAGTGCGACGATCACGACTGGCAGTGCGCTTTTCATGGTGCCTCCTGCACCGCGCGACTTCAGCGGGACGCGGCGCGGTGGGTGAAATCGGCTATGATCGAAGCGACATTGTGCATGACTGGTGGGGTCATGCAAATCGGGCTGCGGGCGAGCGTGGCCCCGCGCAGAGCGGGGAGCTAAGCGCGTCAGCGCGGGCCGCAAGAGGAGGATTGCGAAGATGCGAACACTGGCCTCTATGGCTCTCGTCACGGCCTTGGCCGCGTTGCCGGCGTCAGCCCACCATGCCTTCTCGGCAGAATTCGACGCCGACCTCCCTATTCGCATCGAAGGCACCATCACCCAAGTGGACTGGATCAACCCACACGCCTGGGTGCATGTGGAGATCACCAAGGAGGACGGCGAATCGGAGACGTGGATGCTGGAAGCCGGCACGCCCAACACCCTGCTCCGCCGCGGCCTCACCCGCACGGTGCTGCAACCGGGCATCGACGTGATCGTGCGCGGCTACCAAAGCAAGGACCGCAAGTGCAACCCGATCTGCAAGGGCAGCGGCCGCGACATCACCTTCGCTGACGGCAGCAGCATTTTCATGGGTTCCTCCGGCACCGGCGCTCCCCGCGACGGCGCGGATCCCACAGAGCCGCCGAGGGATTGAGTCACGTGACGCGCCACTCCGATCTGCAGCTTGTTTTCACGCGGGAGGAACTCCTCTCGGACCACGACTACGCTCGCCCGCACGAGATCGATGGCCAGCGCCTGCATGGCGGCTACGACCGCGAAGGCAATTACATCCCCCCGCGGTCTCTCGGCCGCAGCAAGGCCATCGCCAACTGGTCCGAATCGCTGCGCCGCCGCGGCGGAGACCTGCTCGATGCAGACTCCTCCCTCCTCTCCGGCCCACGCGTGCCGAACCCCGCGCAGCAGAGTCTCTTGGTTCGCAGGGGCCTCGATCGCTTCTTCTGGAACGCCCTCACCATCACCGGCAAGATCGAAGGCCGGGGCCGGATGCTCTCCGCCATGCCGCTGCCTAGGCTCCAGCCCCTGTTCGTGGAGGACATCTCCGGCACCGCACTTGGCCACCTGCACAAGGGCCTGATGCACGCGCACGGCATCGACGAAGGCGGCGAGCCGGAGAAGGGCATCGGCGGGCATGACGTGATGTGGTTCGTGGCCCGTGACCTCGCCTTCGGCGCAGACGCGCACCCGGACGCCGAGCCACCGGAACGCATCGCTCGCCCGGAGGAGGGCACACGCTGGATGCCCGAGGTGGACGAGCCCGTCGAGATGCTGTTCGCGTTCCTCATGAATCTTCTGGTGATCGAGTTCCGCGCCGAGATCGGATTCGCGGCCACGCAAGAGATCATGCGCACGCCCGACCTCTTTCCTAACCGCCGCCCGCAGGCCGAGGAAGCCGCCGAAATCATCGAGCGCATCCGCACGGACGAACTCATCCATGTCGAGTCCCTTCGCCTCTACTTGGGCGAACTGCGCTCCCTTACCGTGCGCACCCTGGACGGCGGCACCATGCCCGGCTCGGAACTCGTCGATCCGTTTTGGCAGGGCCTGCTCGACTGGGCCACCGTCGAACAGCCCCGCATCGTCGCCGAGCGGATGCACGGCGAACTCAGAACCCGCATCCTCGAAGTGCCAAACGGCCAACGCATCCTCACCGAATTCGATGCGCTAGCGGACCCGGGCTACTCCTTGGCAGCGTAGCGACGGCGGTCGGCATAGGGCAAGACTAGGGGACCGTCCCGAAAGGGCCGGGCAGCCTTCCATTGCATTGAACCGACCGTCTAACACGTTGATGTACCTCGGATTCATCTCGAATCCGACTCAACACTGACGTGCCGGCGGGATGGCGCGGTCCCACACGCCATTCGAAGAGAGGACCTGTCACGCTCCTCGCGCCGAAGGCGAAGCAACCAAGGGCTGGAAGGCGCAACCAGCCCTCTCCCCGCGAGACGGGCCCTGTCGGTGGCAGGGAGCTGTCTCGTTCTCTGGGGGCGACGGTCCGGCGTCCTCGCTGGAATGCAACTCCAAAGCCCCGTTCTTTGCGGAGCCCCGCTTAGGCCGATCAGCCGTAACTGACCCCCATGCCCGCCCGCACGTCGTTGTTCACGCCGTACTGCGGAATCGGATATCGCAGGCCGTTGCGGGAAAGGTGGCCGAGCCCCGCAATCACCTTTGGCAGGTAGGCCGGGGGAATGGCCATCAGCAGTTCGTCCTCCATCACGCCGCCATAGCGCCGTTCCGCGAAGCACGGGATCGACAGGCTTGGTTCCCCCGTCGCCAACGCCCGCCCCCAGGAATCCGCGCAGGCCGACTCGCCCACACACCCCCACTCGAGCTTCTTGTAGCCGCTCCACTGCAGCCCGTTGATGAACAGGATCATCTGCGCTGGCGTCGCGTAAATGAGAGCAATGTCCGGCGGGTTCAGGCGGCCACTCGCAAGCGGACTCACAGCCATAGCCTCATACGAGCCAAACGGTGCCACGTCCATGGAATGCTGGTGCAGCGAGGAATCCTCCACCGTCTCGTACCACACCCCCGCCATGTTCTGCCCGGAAAGCCAGTCCTCGTCTCTCGGCGCAAGTCCGATCACCGTCTTGCACTGCGCCCCCACGAGGTCGTCGGCGGTGATGCCCACGGTCCACCCGTTCCGGCTCGCCTGACCCACGATCTGGTCGGTCGTGTGGATGTCCTTCGGCCGCCGAACCCGGGGGATCTCCTCCATTTCGGCCGCATCTGCAAAGAGTTTCATGCCGATGGGAGTGGTTCTGAGGCGCAGGTAGCGGTTCAGGCCATCCACCAGTTCCTGCCAGTCGATGTTGCTGAGGTCGGTGGCGATCAGGTCGATGTCGGACATGTTCCCTTCCCAAGGCTGGCTCGCAAGGCAGCGTACGCCCCCGGCGGTGCAATGGGGTTCCTACCACACTCGCGTCTGGCATATGATCGCGCCCTCACGAGCCGTCGCTTGAAGGGTGCGACGGCAGCCACAGCCCAAGGGGAATGCACGCGATGCCCATGATTCTCAACGAAGAGCAGAACATGCTGAAGGACCAGGCCAAGGCCTTCTGCACCGACGAAGTGCCCATCGGCCAGTTGCGCAAGCTGCGCGACGACGACAGCGCCGACGGTTTCGACCGCGACACTTGGTCCAGCATGGTGGAACTCGGCTGGGCCGGCATCCCGTTCCCGGAGGAGCACGGTGGCCTCGCATTCGGCTACAAGGGCCTCGGCGTCGTCACGGAAGAGACCGGCCGCACGCTGGCCGCAAGCCCCCTGTTCGCCACCGTCTGGGTCGGCGGCACCATTCTCAACCTGGGCGGCAGCGATGCCCAGAAGGCGGCGCTCCTGCCGGGCGTCGCCAGCGGCGAGAAGCTGCTCGCGCTCGCGCTCGAGGAATCCCATCGCCACAGCCCCTACGGCATTTCGACCACCGCCACCAAGAGCGACGCCGGCTACACCATCTCCGGCTCGAAGAAGTTCGTTCTCGACGGGCACGTTGCGGACCAGTTGGTCGTCGCCGCCCGCACCAGCGGCAGCGCCGGCGAGCGCGAGGGCATTTCGCTCCTGCTGGTGGATCGCGCCGCCGACGGCGTCTCGGTCACCCGCACAAAGATGGTGGACAGCCGCAACGCCGCCAACATCGAGCTCGAAGGCGTGCAGGTGGGTGCGGACGCACTCATCGGCGCGGAGGGTCAGGGCGCCGACATCTTGGACCGTGCCCTCGACATCGCCCGCATCGGCATCTCGGCCGAAATGCTCGGGGCGGCGCAAGAGTGCTTTGACCGCACCATCGCCTACCTCAAGGAACGCGAACAGTTCGGCGTGCCCATCGGCTCTTTCCAGGCACTCAAGCATCGTGCCGCCAACATGTTCTGCGAGCTCGAACTGTCGCGCTCGTGCGTGCTCGAAGCCCTCACCGCCCTGGACGAAGACCGCACCCCGGAGGAAGTCGCGAAGCTCGCGAGCCTCACCAAGGCCAAGGTCGGCGAAACCTTCCACACGGTCTCCCGCGAAGGCATCCAGATGCACGGCGGCATCGGCATGACGGACGAGTTCGACATCGGCTTCTTCATCAAGCGCGCCGCCGTCACCGAACAGACCTTCGGCGACCAGAGCTTCCACCGCAACCGCTATGGAGAACTCGAGGGCTACTGAGGCGAGTTCCGCGCTCGATCGGCTTCGTTCAGCCCCCGGGGCGACGACGCGAGGGTCAAACGCCAGGAGGCGACGGGAGGCTAGGGTGGTGAGAAACTTCCTATGGGCGATGGTTGGTGCGATGGCGCTTGCGACCGCGCCGCTCGTGGCGGAGGGTGAGGCATCGGATGCGGCGCTGGCGCACGTGGCACTCAACGTAGCGGACATCGGCCGCTCCGAGGAGTATTACGGCGCGGTGCTTGGGTTCACCCGCATCTGGCAATACCCACCCGACTCCGAGACCCCCATCGAGATCGGCCTGGCGGCGCCGGGCGGCGGCGCCGGGCTCGTCCTCGCCCGACTCAATGACGAGCCGCTGCCGGAA
>VXSY01000216.1 GCA_009837725.1 Gammaproteobacteria bacterium
CATGGCACCATCCCATTATCCCACGAGGCAGACTTTGTTCAGAGCTTCCCTAGCCCCGCGCGATTACGTCAGCCGCAGGGTTGCGCGGCGGCTCGTAATCCGGGTCGCGCTCAAGCGTCGCTGTGCCAGCCGTCAGTGGCGGCGTGTCCGGCAGCCCTTGCGCCAGCGCCACAACGCCTTGTGGAACCCCGGCATCGATGCGAACCGCCACGCTCGCATCCCAACCGCTCACCTTGGCGCCATCCCCCGCCGAGATTCCAAGCTGGCGTGCGTCCGCAGGGTTTAGCACGGCATGGGCCGCGGGCGTCCGTTCCTGAATCGGCGGCGACGCTGCGGAAAGCTCATCGCCACCGAAGGTGTGCGTGATGCGGGCAGCGACGAGTGCGCCGTTAGCGGCAGCCTTTGCCGGCGGTTCGCGGAAGCGCTCCGCCAGAGCATCGACGGCGTCTTTGGGCACCAGCAGTCGCACGCCAGGGTCGCCACCGGCCAGCGCGCCGTTCACTTCCTGCTGGAACTTGAACACCGACTGGTTCGAGTTCCAGCCCGGCGTCCACACGTACGGCACGGTGGCGCCATCTTGCTGGCCCAGGTTCTGGCCCTCCATGGACCACGAGAACGGCGTCTCGTCGTCCACCGTCGTCTTCGGCTCGTGGATGTTGACGTTGGCGCGCATGGCGGTGCGGCCGCTGTAGCGATGCGGCTGGCGCGGAATCTTGCTCGCGCCTTCAACGCGGTAGTCCGGCGGCGGTGCCACCTCGGTCAAGCCAGCGAAGGCACCGTTCGCGCATGCGGCGGCGAGGTCGCCCAAATCATCCCAGGGGGCTTCCTCGCGGCCCAAGGCCCGGGCCAGGCGGCTGAGCCAGCGCCAGCTCGGTGCGATGTCATCCTCGGGCTGGAACACCTGATAGAAGCGCTGGCCGCGACCCTCGTAGTTGACGAAGGTGCCGGTCTGTTCGGCATAGGAAGCGGCCGGCAGCACCGCGCTCGCGCCTTCTGCCGTGGGGGTCTCGAGCACGTCGAGGACAACGGCGCGGCTGACATCGATGGCGTCGGGCGCGGCACGGCGATAGAGGTCGTTCTCCAGCACGATGGCCGCGCTGCCGTCCTTCATGCCAGCGAGGGCGGCGCTTAACGAAAGCCCGCCGCCGAGCATTGCGGCGCCGTAGCTGTTCGCCTCCGGGGCGATCAGCGCGAGCTTGGCATCGGCGCCTTGGCCCTTGAGCGCCCAGGCGATGTTCGCTGCGGCCTGCACCATGGCCGCGTCGCGCGCTTCGGTGCCGGAGATGACGACGGGGCGTTTCGCGGCCGCCAGCGCCCTTGCTGCCTCGCGGACAAAGTCGGAATCCTCGCCGTCCGCATACGCTCCGTCGATGGCGTGGGCGATGGCGAAGCCGGCGCGGGCGACATCCTGCGGCGCGGCGCGGCTGGTGGCGGTGGCGATATCGTCGATGCGCGTCGGCGCGACGGTAGCGACGAAGAGCGGGCTGCGCGCGTGCTGGCCGTGGCCGCGCACGCCGGCGTCTTGCCAGTCTGGGATGCCGGCGTCTTCTGCCATGTCGAAGGTGATGGCGCGTCCGGCTTGACGCACCGCCAGCGCCATGCGTGCGGCGGTGTTGGAGATGTCCTCGCCCAGCACCAGCACGGCGTCGGCGGCCTCGATTTCCTTGATCGTGGGGGCGGCGACGTTGCCGTCGCGATAGACCTCGAGCGCGGTGGCAAGCGCCGCGGCCTCGTCATCGGCGAGCCCCGGGCAGAAGTTCGCCTCGCCCACCAGTTGCTTCAAGGCGAAGTTGGCTTCGAGCGACGCCCGGGGCGAGCCGATGCCGACGAGGTCGCCGTCGGCACTGCCGAGTCGCTTGGCAAGCTCGGCCACTGCATTGGCGCCGTCCACCGCATCGAAGACGTCCGCACCGGCATCGTGCAGTCCCGCTCGGCGGATGCGACGGTCGCTGTTGACGAAGTGCGAGCCGTAGCGTCCGCGGTCGCAGAGGAAGTAGCCGTTCAGCTCGCCGTGGTAGCGGTTGTGAACGCGCTTGAGCAGGCCGTAGCGCTCGGCGGGAAAGGTGTTGCAGCCGACCGCGCAGCCGGAGCACACGGAGGGCGCCGATTGCAGGTCCCACTTGCGGGTGTAGTGCTTGGAGAAGGGCTTGTCGGTGAAGACGCCGGTGGGGCATACCTCCACCAGATTGCCGGCGAACTCGCTTTCGAGCACGCCGTCCTCTTCGCGCCCGAAGAACATGCGCGCACGCGAGCCGAAGGCATCGAGATCGGTGCCGCCGGCGTAGTCGCGGTAGTAGCGCACGCAGCGGTAGCAGGTGATGCAGCGGTTCATCTCGTGGCCGATGAAGGGGCCGAGATACTGGTTGCGCCAGGTGCGCTTGGCACCCCGGTAGCGGCGCATGGAATGACCGGTCATCACGGTCATGTCCTGCAGGTGGCATTCGCCGCCTTCCTCGCATACCGGGCAGTCGTGGGGATGGTTCTCCATCAGCCACTCGATCACCTGCTTGCGGAATTCGGATGCGAACGGCGCCTGCACGGACACCCGCATGCCGTCGCGCACCGGCATCATGCAGGCCATCTGCAGGCGACCGCGCTCGTCGTTCTCGTCGGCGTACTCGATGACGGCGCAGAGGCGGCAAGAACCCACCGAGCCCATCGCCGGATGCCAGCAGAAATAGGGAAGGTCTAGGCGCTCGGACAGCACCGCCTGCAGGAGGTTGTCGCCGTCCTTCAGTTCGTACTGCGCCCCATCGATGTTGACTGACGCCATCCGCCCGCTTGCCCCTGACCGTTCCCTTGAACTCGCCCAATCCGAACGAGCGCGCCCCGAGCGGAAGACGCCGCCAAACGCGGCGCGAACCATACCGCCATAGCGCTGCGTGGCGCAAGGAACGGGGGCGCTTTTCTCGCGGCACTTCACGGCACCGGCTCCTAGCGTTCCATGCGCGTTTTCGAGTACGCTTGCGCGCTCAATGCTCTCCCGCCTTGGCAGAAGTGTCGCGTTTCGCGGCTTGGTTGCCTGTGTGCTTGCGTTTTCGGCGCAGGGTGCGGCTGGGGCCGAGCGTGGGGCGGTCGTGTTTGGCAGCTGGCTGACGCCGCACTTTGCCGAAACGGCCAAGGCGCGGGTCTCGGCGGCGCTCGGGGTGGAGTGCCGGATCGTGCAGGTTCGGCTCGATGGCCAGGTGTTCCATCGGCTGCTGTCGCCGACCGCCGACGAGGCGGCGGCACGGGCACTCGTCACCCGTGCCCAAAGCGCTGGGTTCGGGGCTTGGTATCTTGCAGGGGCCTCGGCGGAAGTCGTCGCCGAGGGCTGTCGCTGCGAGGACGACGCCGCGCAAACGGCCGCTGCGCCGGCGAGTGTTCCGGAAGAAGCCGCCGTGGCCGTGCAGGCGCAAGACCCGCCGGCACCCGTTCCCTCCCCGCAAGCACCCTCCTCGAGTGCGGAGGACCCCAACTGGCGCCTTACGCTGAAGACCAGCGGCGAGCAGGAAGGCGCCATCAACGTCGCCTACATCAACGACGCCAACATCCAGCTAGACGGCAATGTGGACGAGGTGGAATGGCGCAGTGTGGCCGCGTACGACAGGATGCTCGTGAGCGAGCCCGACACCCTCGCCGACACTTCCTACGCCACCGTCAGCCGCTTCTTCTACACCGACAAGGGCCTCTACGTGTCTGCGGTGATGGAGCAGCCCCAGGACACCCTCATCAGCCGCCTCTCTTCACGCGACCAGTACATCAACCGCGACCAGTTCGGCGTCGCCCTCGACACCAGCGGCAACGGACTCTACGGCTACTGGTTCATGGTCAATCTCGGCGGCTCGATGCAGGACGGCAAGGTGCTGCCGGAATACACCATGACCGAGCAGTGGGACGGCCCGTGGGAATCGGCCACCGCCCAGACCGACACCGGCTGGAGCGCCGAGATGTTCCTGCCGTGGTCCATGATGGCGATGCCGCCCGGCGAGGGCGAACGCTTCATGGGCTTCTGGCTCAAGCGCCAAGTGGCGCACCTCGATGAGACTTGGAGCTGGCCGGCGCTGCCGCGCACCGGCGGCCGATTCATATCCGGCCTGCAGCAGGTGACGCTTCCGGGCGTGCAGCCGACCCGGCAGATCGCGGCGTTTCCTTACGTTTCCGGCACCGTGGATCAACTGGCGGAGGATCAGCGCGCCCGCGCTGGGGTGGACTTCGCCTACCGTCCGTCGCCCAACCTGCAGCTCACCGCCACGCTGAACCCCGACTTTGGCGCGGTGGAATCCGACGATGTGGTCGTGAACCTCACCGCCTACGAGACCTTCTTCCCGGAGAAGCGCCAGTTCTTTCTCGAAGGCAACGAGGTCTTTTTCACCTCGCCGAGGGCAGACGTGAACCGGTACCGGGGCCCTCAGGGCAGCGGCGCCCGCGCCACCCCCTCGACGTTCACTCCGGAGCCCACCACACTCATCAACACGCGGCGCATTGGCGGCGCGCCAAGGCAGCTTGTCAACGACGTGCCGGACGAGATCGAGGTCAGCGGCGTCGAGCGCACGAGGCCCACCGACCTCTTGGGCGCCGCTAAGCTCGTGGGGCAGGCCGGCGGACTGCGCTTCGGCGTGCTCGGCGCGATGGAGGACGATGTCGTCCTGCGCGGAACCGACGAGTCCGGCGCCGATGTCGAGTGGGAGGGCGAGGGTCGCGATTTCGGCGTCCTGCGGGCGCTCTACGAGCAGACCGGCAGCGGCCGCCGTTCCATCGGCTACATGGGCACGATGGTCAACCTGCCGGGCGAGCGGGACCCAGCCATCGTTCACGGCATAGACGCCCATGCCCTGTCGCCGCGTGGGCGGCTGAGTTGGGACGGCCAGTATGTGTACAGCTATGCGCCGCCCAATGACCGCGACAACGCCGCCGTCACCGGCCACGGCATCTACAACGACTTCCAGTTCTTCCAGCGCCGGGGCCTCATCCACAGCGGCGCCGTCGACTACATCGACCGCGACCTGTCCATGCGCGCCCTCGGCTTCATCGGCCGCAACGATGCCATCGTCGCCCGCTACGGCATCATCCGCTACGCCAACCTCAAGCGCTTCCGGCAGATTCGCAACTCGCTCTTCTTCAGCGGCCAGACCAACGTCGATGGCTTCGCCAACCGCCTCGGCATCTTCTCGAGCCACTCGCTGATGCTCAACAACAGTTCCGAAATCAAGGGATACGTCAACTACTTCCCGTCGCGCTGGGACGATCTCAACAGCCGCGGCAACGGCATGTTCAAGGTCAAGGGACGCCTCTTCACGCAGATCGGCTTCGGCACCGACACCGCCAAGCCGTTCTCCTGGAGCGGCACCCTCACCGCCGATCAGGAGGAGCTTGGCGGCAGGTCCTTCGGCTCCGACTTCGGCATCACCTACAAGCCCATCGACCGGCTCTCGCTCGACTTCGACGTGCGCTACATGCGCCGCGACGGCTGGCTCCTGCACAGCGGCGGCCGCAAGTTCACCACCTACTCCACTTCCGACGTGCAGCCCATCGTCAAGGCGGATTTCTTCTTCACCGCGCGCCATCAAATCCGCCTTACGCTGCAATGGGCCGGCATCGATGCGGAAGACCTCGACTATCTCGAAGTGCCCGAAAGCGAAGACTGGCTGGTGCCGCGGGCCGAGATGCCGGTGGACGGCGACGAGGACTTCACCATCTCTCGCCTTACCGGCCAGTTCCGCTATCGCTGGGAGATCGGGCCGCTGTCGGATCTGTTCGTGGTCTATACCCGAGGCTCCAACCTCGTGCGCGAAGCCGGCTACGACTTCGGCGAACTCTTCACCGACGCCCTGCGCGAGCCCATCGTCGACTTCATGGTGGTGAAGCTGCGCTATCGCTTCGGTTCCTAAAGCGCGAGGCGATGCGGCCAAGTGCCGAAACACTCCGACGCCGGGCGCAGTGGCGCTATCGTGGCCAGATGCGGCCACCGTTCGCTGCGGAGCCGGGGCCGGGCCAGGAATCCGTCTGGGACTATCCCCGGCCGCCGCGCATCGAACCGGACGCGCGCCGGGTGACGGTACGTGCCGGCGAGGCGTTGCTGGCAGCCACCGAGTCCGCCTGTCGCGTCTTGGAGACCGCCGGACCGCCGACGTTCTACATCCCGCCCGAAGACGTGGTGACGGACTTCCTGCAACAGCGCGAAGGCGGCAGCCACTGCGAGTGGAAGGGCGAGGCGGTCTTCTACGACATCGTGGGCGGGCCGAAGCAGGCCGCGTGGGCCTATCCCGATCCCTACGCCGAATTCGCCGCCCTCGCCGGCTGGATCGCCTTCTACCCGACGGAGCTCATCTGCCATGTAGGCGAGGAGCGGGTCCAGCCCCAGCCGGGCGAGTACTACGGCGGCTGGATCACCACCGAGATCGTCGGCCCGTTCAAGGGCGATCCGAACGTCCCGGATGACGTCTGAAAGAACTTGGATGTGGTGTGCCGCGTTTGGAACTCCCGCCCGGCGTCCCCGTCGGCCAGCGTTGGGAAACAACTGTCGAAGCCGAGTCAACACCAACGTGCGGCGCGGATGGCGCAGTGTGAAGCGCCTCGAAGCGAAGGGCCCATCACGCTCCTCGCGCCGAAGGCGAAGCAACCAAGGCCCCGAAGGTGCAACCAGCACTCTCCCCGCGAGACGGCAATGACCGCTCGCCACCGCACGTACCGGGATCTTGTAATTTCACCTCCAGATGAAGGCAACATTCCCGGGTGCTTGGTAGGGCCTGGCGCTGCGGTCGCCGATGTTCGCGAGGCGCGGCTTGACGGGCAGTTGGTGGGCGCGTATCGGATCGAACGGTTGGGAGAGACGCGGTTTCGCGTGGCGGCGGTGGTCGTGGTGCCGGTGTGGCGGCGGCGCGGCTTTGGCACTTGGCTGCTGCGGCACGCGATCGGTCTTGCGGAATCGCGCGGCGCTCGGGTCATCGACGCGCCGCTGGCGGATGCAGAAGCGTTTTTCTGCGCTTCCGGCTTCGCCGTGCACTGCGGCGCCGGGATGCGGCTCGCCCTCACGCCGGAGTAAGATTGCGCCATGCAACAAGCTCTTGATGTTTCCGCGCTGCCGCGCGTGGAGGGGGCGCGGGTGGCCATCCTGCGGTCGAAGTGGTATGCGGACATGATCGACCGGATGCATGCTCGCTGCGTGGCGGTGCTCGAGGGCACAGGCGTTGCGCGGGTGGACACGCATGTGCTGCCCGGCTGCCTGGAGATGCCTTTCGCCGCGTCCGAACTCGTGCGGCGTTCCGGGCATGGCATCGACGCCATCATCTGTCTCGGCATCGTGCTCAAGGGCGACACCATGCACTTCGAGATGATCCTCGACGAGTGCTCGCGGGGCCTCGGCGAGGTATCTCGCCAAAGCGGCGTGCCCGTCCTCAACGAGGTGATTCCCGTCACCGACATCGGCCAAGCCGAATCCCGCACCGCAGACGATGAGTTCAACAAGGGCATTGAAGCGGCGGCGGCGGCGGTGGAGATGATCGACTGGAACCGTCGCCAGCCTAGCCCGGATTACTCATGAATGCCCTACTGCGGACGACGATCCACTCGCTGTGGCTGTGCAGGTACTCGTGCGTCCTACGGACGCATTCGCGCGTCCTACGGACGCGTTCGCTGCGGCCCCCTCGACATAGTGCACAGCTATGCCTGCGCGCCCTCCGGGCGCGTTGGAAGTTTCGCTTGCGCGAAACTTCAAGGCGGTGCCGTCCCGTCTTCCGCCGTGCCTCCTGGCAGGCGTGCGCGCCCAGCCACAGCGGCGTCTCGTCGCCCTCGCTACGCGCATTCATGAATAATC
>VXSY01000041.1 GCA_009837725.1 Gammaproteobacteria bacterium
GTCGTCGACAACCCAACACCGGCGATTCGCAACGCCAGTTCAGAGCTTCCCTAATGTGGTAATCGACACATCTCCGAACCCGCGAATCCTCAACCTAGGACATTCGATTCTCGAAATCCTGCACACGGACAAGCCGTCCTATCACCCTGTCGGACTTCCGGCGGCTTACGCCGTCCGAAAGTCCGACAGGGTGATAGGTTGCTGGCGAGGAGTTCGTCGCCCCGGGCGCGCGCCGTCGCGTTGGCCACTCGGTCTTCCACTCCGGCGTCCTTGAGGCGCGTTGCGTATCTTTCGGTGTCGATCACGTTCGCGTTCATTGGCCGCTTTTGTTGGTTGGGGAACATACCACTATGCACGATCCGGGACGAATCCCAGTGTAGGACATCGTCCATCGCGAAGTGGGAAATGGCTGGCGCACCGCAGGAGCGCGCGTCGGCAGCTCGCTCGCGGGCCTTCGCAGGTAAGGTGGGATGCCTTCCCTCCAGCGGCCCGTCTGCCCGAGGAAGGGCCTTCCGCGGGGGAGAGGTTCCGCCCCCGCTGAAGGTCTGGTGGCTTGGTCCGAGCCCTACCGCAGCTCCCCGGGCGGCCGCGTCATGAGTTCCTCGATCCACGCCTGAAACTCCTCGATGCCCTTGCGTGGACCGACGTATATCCGGTGCGGCGCCCTGACCTGCCAAACGTGGCCATTCGGGAGACTTGCCTCCCCTTCACCCACATCCTCAAACCACTCACCGGCACCGAATACGGCGTAAAGAGCGGCAACCTGATCCCAGCTCGAGCGGCCGCGGAAGCTCTCGCCGAAGTAGCGGAAGTAGGCCTCGCGCACGGGGTTTTCGAACGACGCGTATTGCAGTGCTGCCCCCGTGCGCACGCTGCCGCCGAAGTCGGTGATGGCGAGAGGCGTGGGCCAGTCGGTGACGACCCGCTGCGTCACATCCACGAGATTGTGGCGAACGAGGTTGAAGCCGTCGTTGTGGCGTCCGCCCATGACGACAAGCTGGCGCACCTTCGCGGCCACCAGCCGTGGTTCCTCGCGGAGCAGCACGTCGAGGTTGTTGAGGAAGCCGACGCTGACGATGGTGACGGCGCCGTCCGGTTGGCTGCCGAGCACGCTTCGGTACAGATCAAGAGAATCTGGAGTGGCCTCGTGGCCAAGGTCATGCGGGAATGCCGCCACATGGTCGAGATAGCGCGACGGGTCCGGTGCGTGCAAATCGCCGCCGAAGGTGCCGATCGGAATGTCGCCTCGTCCATACCATGTGTTGATGGCAGCGATCGCCGCCGCACCACTTCGGTGCGTCTCGTTGAAGCTGACGGCCAGGAGCTCCGCCTTGCCTGCGTCCGCCAGCGCGTGCAGCACGGCTAACGCGCCGACGTCGTCGACGTCGTAGGTCATGTCGGTCTCGAAGATGATCTTGACCGGTGCAGCGTTCATTGGCGGCTCCCGCGTTGGTTGTGGCGCCTCTCCGGGGGCTGCCCCGAGTGCCGTCAAGGCACCCGCGACGACCGCGAGCCACGTCGGGCGACCCCGCCAAACCCCTCGCTCGGCTCGCGGCCTGGCCCCAGTCTCCGCCTCCCTGCGACCGTCGCTCACTCCTCAGCCACGTCCGCTTCCGCCAGACGCAGCACCAGATCGCGCATCGTCACCATGCCGACGATGTTGCGGTCGTGGTCGATGGCGACGCCGCGAGAGAGGTCGAACTGCACGAGCAGTCGCACGGCGTAGCGGGCGAGCATGTCCGAGGGCAGGGTGAGAATGGGCTTCGACATGACCTCGTACACGTTGGTGCGATCGAGCGGCCGGTTCTCGGCGATCACCTTTGATGGAACATATTGGGAACTCTCCTTCTTTCAAGGACTTGCCCTTCGCGTATTTGACATAACGCAAGGGCTGTCGGGTGCGTCCGTTCACGCCGCGTCGCGGTCGACGAGGGCGAGGTTGAAGCGCCGCGCCTGGCGCTTGAGGTGGCGGATCTGGCGGTCGCGGCGCTCCGCCTCGAAGTCGTCGACCTCGCGGGCGACGTACTCCTCGCCCTGCGTGAGCATGGCGTAGACGAGGCGGGCGAGCTGGTGGGCGGTGGCCTTGTTGGCGCGCGCCGAGTCGAGCCGCCGCAGGCGGGATCGGTGGCAGGCGCCGATGTAGCTGTCGCTGCCTCGGACGCTCGCGGCCGCCATGCGCAGCGCCTGGCCAGCGCGGTTGGTTCGCTTCGGCGGCGGCCCCCGCAGCGGCCGGCCGCCGCTGATGCGAGTGCCGGGCGCCAGCTTCAGCCAGGAGCAGAAGTGCGCCTGGTTCGGGAACCGGGACAGGTCCGGGCCGATCTCCGAGGCGATGGCCAGCGCCGTGCCGACGCCGATGCCGGGGATGGCGGTGAGGTCGACGCCGAGCATGGCCCGAAGGGCCCCCTGCAGGCGACGGTCTGCGGCGGTGCGCGCCGGCTTGGCGGGCGGTGCCTCCGGCTCCCCGTCCGCCGACCCGTCCCCGCCGTCCGGCCTGCGCGACTCGCCGGCGAGGCTCTCGACCGTCTCGACGATGCGCCCGTCGGCGCGCGCGATCTGCGCGGTCAGCAGGTCGAACCGCTCCAGCGCCTGCTCCAGCGCGAACAGGTGCTCGGCGCGCCAGTTGCCGCGCAGGCTCGCCGCCACCGTCGCCTCGTCCGCCTTCACCCGCCGGTCGCGATGCTTCGCCAGCGCCGCGCCGTCGCGCTCGCCGCCGACGATCGCCCGCAGGATGCGCTGCCCGGTCGCCCCCATCAGGTCGCTCAGCACGCTGTCCAGCTGCACGTTCATCTCCGCCAGCGCCTTCTGCATGTGCTGCACGCAGCGGGCCCGGTCCGCCGCCAGCCGCGACCGCTGGCGAACGTACGAGCGAAGCTCGCACACCCGGTCGGAGGGCCGGAACGCCGCCCGCAGCAGCCCCGCGCTCGTCAGCTGGCGGATCCACTCGCAGTCGAGCACGTCGCTCTTGCGCCCGGTCACCTGCATCGTCGCCCGCGCGTCCACCAGACGCACGTCGAAGCCGGCCCGATCCAGAACCTCGAACAGCGGGATCCAGTACACGCCCGTCGCCTCCAGTGACACCACGTCCACCCCCAGCGACGAAAGCCACGACGCCAGCGACTCCAGATGCTCCGTGAAGCCGCCGAACGAGCGCACCGGTCGCGCGTCCATCGACCCGTCCACCGCCACCCAGTGCTCCGACTTGCCCACGTCGATCCCGGCGCAGCGCGCATGCACCACCTTCAGCCCGCCGTCCGCCGCCCGCCTGCCCTTGTCTCCCATGCCCCTCTCTCCCACAATGAAACCCGGTCGCGCCCGGTGAGACCGTGGGCGGGAAAGATCACTCTTTGATGCGAGGTCGCGGCTTCGCCGCGCCGTCAGCGACTCCACGCCGAAACACGGTCCGGGCCACGCTTGCGGTCGGGTGCAAACGCACGCCACCGGGGAACCGGCCTCGCACCGGGCGCGACCCTTATACACCTGCCCGAGGCGCCAGCTACGACCGACAACCTCGCCATGTTCCCTGCGCGACAGCGGGTGCCACGCACCTTGGGTTGCTTGCGGGCGATGTCGGCGACGACGACGAGGCCGTACTCATCGCCGTCGTGGCGTCGCGCCACCACGAGCGAACTCACGGCATGGTGCCGCATGGCCTCCACAGCGTCCGCCACCGTCGCCAGTCCATCGACGCTGTGAATGTCGGCCGTCATCACATCGGCTACCCGGAGGGTGTTGTTCATGGCCCGCCCCCCTACAGCCGATATACGCGCGCCGCCGTTCCGTAGAACATCGCGTGCTTTTCGTCCTCGGTGAAGTCGGCGACGATCTTCTTGAGCCCGTTGAAGAGCACCTGATAGGAAATCGACAGGCGATCCACCGGAAAGTTGCTCTCGAACATGCAGCGGTCTGGCCCGAAGCACTCGATCGTGTGCAGGTAGTAGCGCCGTTGCGCAGCGGCGAACTCGTCCGAGGTGGGCGGACGTTCGGCGCGGTCCCAGCCGAAGCCGTTGTCCGGCATGGCGAGACCGCCGATCTTGGCGACCACATTCGGGCACCCGGCGATTGCGGCGATGTCCTCCTTCCACTGCGCGAAGATCTCCTCCTGACGGCCGGCATAGGCGCCGACGCCCAAGGGCGTGCCGAAGTGGTCGAGCACCATCGTCGTCTCTGGGCAGGCGCGGGCGAGCTCGAGATAGTCGCGATTCTGGTGATAGAAGTGCCAGGTGTCGTAGGTGTAGCCGAGCCGGCCCAGGGTGCGAACGCCCGTGCGGAAATCCTCGCGCGGGTAGGGGCAGGGCCAGCCGCGACCGGCGTTGGTCAGGGTGCCGGTGGAGTCGCTCGGCCCCGCATGGCGGATGCCACGAAAAAGGCCGTTGCCGGCGCTCTCGTGGGCGGCGAGCACCTCTTCGACCGCATCGCCCCGGGTCAGATCGGCATGGCTGACGATGCCGGCGATGGTGGCGCGGCCTGCCGCCTTCGCGCTCTCGGCCGCGACACCGGCGACGTACTCGGTCTCGCCCACCGGGCGCAAGTGCTCGGGGCCGTCGGTGCGGTAGCCGGAGTGGCAGTCCACGAACACCGTCTTCTCGATGTTGTGCCCGGAGCCCGTGTCGGCCCAGAGGTCTTCGAGCACATAGCGCCGCCAGTTGCCAGCGGTTTCCCACATGTGGTGGTGCGGATCGACGATTGGCCGATCGGGTTCGATGATTTCCTCGGTGACCGAGGCAAGCCATTCGTCGGAACCGGGCTTTGGCATGGCTGGCATTCCTTGCTTTTGGAGCGGACGGGCATGGTACGACGATTCAAAGCGTAGAATCGCCGGCGATGGACGGCGAGACGACGGCGCGCTCCCTGTTGACGGGGAAGACCAGCGACTTCCTCAAGATCGGAGTGGGCGCTGCCGGGCGCGGAGACTTGGCGACCTTGCAGGCAGTACTTGCGGTGCAGCCAGACTGGATCACACGGATCGGCTCCCACGGCCGCACGATGCTCTGGGAAGCGGCATACCGCGGCCGGCTAGAAACCGTGGCGCATCTCGCCGAGCGTGGCGCTGACATCGAGGCGCGCGGCTGTCACTTCACGCCGCTCCTGGTGGAGATCAGCCCCTATTGCGCCGCGCGCCATCGCAAGTACGAGGCGGTGGCGGAGTTGCTTCTCGCTCGCGGCGCCTTGGTCGACATCCTCACCCATGCTTATCTCGGCGACGGCGACAGCGTGGCGGCACGGCTCAATGACGATCCAGCGCTTGCCACCGCCGAGGTGCCGCAACACGATCCCAACGTTCGCGCCACCGTGCTGCATTACGCGGTTGCCGCAGGGCATCTCGACATTGTTCGGATGCTGCTCGCACGCGGGGCGAAGCCGGCGCCCTATGCGCTTTGGCTCACCCGCTTCGCCATCTGGCGCGAACGCGCCGACATCCTGCGCGAACTCATCGGTGCCGGGATGCCGGTCGAACCGCAGGCTGTTCCCCGCGCCGGAATCCGTAACCGTGACGTGCTCGATGTATTGTCTGCCGCCGGCGTCGCGGACGACCCCGACCGTGCCGAGGGTGGCTGGCCGCCCATTGTCTTTCAGTCGCGCGGCGACCGAGGCGGCAGCGTCGAACGAGTGCGCGACCTGATCGAACGCGGGGCGGACGTGAATGTCACCAACCACAAGGAGCAGACTGCACTCCATTGCGCCGCCAAGGCCGGCTTCGTGGACATCGTGGAGCTCCTGCTCGCGCATGGCGCCACGGTGGACGCGGCGGACGCCACCGGCGCAACACCCTTGGCGACGGCGCTGCGTTCCACGGCGAAGGACAAAGAACGTCTTCTGGCTGTGGTGCGCCGACTGTTGGCGGCGGGCGCCGATCGGCACCACGCCGACCGGCAAGGCCGCACCCCAGCCGACATCGCATCCCGCAAGCGCGATGGCCGCTGGGCTGCGGCGCTGGAGATTGGGTGACGGGACGCGTAGGGGCGGGGCATGCCCCGCACGGCCCTCGCGCCGTTACACTCGCGCGAAACGTTGGAGGCATTTGCCCCGCCTCCAAAGGCTCTTGGCAGGGAAGGACATAGGCCGTGACGAACGAACTCGATGATCTTGCCGTGGTTGGCGACACACCGGTGGGCTGGTGCGCGCGAACGCCGGTCAATGAAACGCTGGACGAAGACGGTCACCCGCTAGCGGAGAAGCGGGGCTTTGGCGTCGCCGACCCGCGGGCACCGTCTCGACGCCTCTATGACGACCCCGAAGTGCAGGCGCTGCGCGACCACCTCAAGGCCAACAACGGCATCAAGGGGCTCGACATCTGCGCCCCGAACGAAGTCGACCGCGCCGTGCGCCTCTTCTTCCGCGACGGCTTCGTCGTCGTGAAGGACCTGCTCGACGCCGATGCGCTGGCGCGTTGGCGTGGAGGATGCGCCCGCGAGCTGCGCAAGATTCTCGAACCCGACGGCCACGACGGGCGCAAGTACATCACCGAGACGATGCGCCTGCCGCATCGCTACAGCTATGGCACGGCATCGGCGTCGCGGCAGTTGCTGCACGACCCCGTGTGGGCGTCGATGATCGACCTACCGGCCACCACGCCCATCCTGAAGGCGATCTTCGGCACAGACGACTATCTGGTGCTCGGCGCCGGCGGCGACCTTTGCCTGCCTGGAGCCGTGGAGTACCAGCACCTGCACGGCGACGTGCGCGAGCAATACCATCTGCCCGAGGCACGCATCCGTCAGGCGGCCGGGCTCGGCATCGACACGTCCGGTGAACTCGATGGGCGCACCAAGCAGCGCATCGTCGAGCGAACGCCGCCCGTGGTCACGATCAACTTCGCCATGAGCGACCTCACGTGGGAGAACGGCCCCATCCGCCAGATTCCCGGTACCCACGGCGTGGCGGAAGATCCGCCAAGGCCCGCCGACGAACCCGAATGGATGCGCCTCTCGACGCTCGTCGGCGCTCCCGCCGGCGCCGGCGTGTTCCGCGACAACCGTGCCTGGCACAGCGCCACGCCGAACCTGTCGCGTGAAATCCGCGCCCTCCCGAACGTGGAGTACGGTGCCCCGTGGCTCGACGGCGACCGTCCCCACGCCCGCACCATGCCGCACGAAATCTGGCAAACGCTCTCCCCCCACGCCCAGCACCTCAGTCGCCGCGTGAAGGCCGACCCTGGCGTCTGGCCGGCAGGCGCCGGCGTCATGCACGCCTTGGCAAACAAGCGCAAGGAAGCCAACGGCACGCTGGCGCGCAAGCCCGGCGAGGGCAGTCAACGCCGCTGACGGCCCCCTTGAGCCGTCCAAGCGAAACCGGTTTGCCCGCCAAGGTTGCCATCTCAGTCAATCCCATGTCCGGGCGGGACGTGCGGCGGATCGCGGCGCGCGCCAGCAACATGACGATTGAGGCGAAGCGCGACATCGTGGCGCGGATTGCCGCCGGAGCCGATGCCGCGGGGGCGACGGACATCTACATCACCGAAGAGCCGTTCCGCATCGCGTCGCTGGCGCTCGAATGGCTGCCACTGCGGGCGCGGGTGCACGTCCTGAAGACGCCGCTGAACCACGATGCTTCGGACACCGAGGCTGCCATCGCGTCGTTCTTGCAGGCTGGAGCGACCACCTTGGTTTCCCTCGGAGGGGACGGCACCAATCGCGCCATCGCCCGGCACCTGCACAAAGCCGGCGACGACGGCATCTCGCTGATCCCGCTCTCGACCGGCACCAACAACGTCTTCCCGACGCTAGGGAAGCTCTGAACTGGCGTTGCGAATCGCCGGTGTTGGGTTGTCGACGA
>VXSY01000035.1 GCA_009837725.1 Gammaproteobacteria bacterium
CTGGCGTTGTTTGGGGCTGGCGCTTTGTTGGCGTTGTCTGGGACGCGGGTGGCGGGGGCTTTGGCCGGCGCCGCTGCGTGCGTGCCTTCGGCTCGCTTGGAGGGCGGGACGCCCTCCGTCCAGAGAGGCCCTCGCGTGGCAGGGGCTGCTGCTTCGGTGGTTGCCGGCGGCTTTGTTCGAGGAGGGCGCTCGGCACCGTATAATCGCGGCCTTCCCATTCGACGCTGGGGTGCCATTGGCACGGAGTCAAGCCATACGCGCCCGCTTTTCATCCTGGCCACACCCAAACCGCGTTTGGCGGTGCGGTGTGGGCCGCGTAGGCGACACTTGAGTGCTGCTTACGCCGGGCGATTGGCAGGGGCGCGGCTCTTGGCGGCCCGTTGGCGAAACCGCGCCCGTGTCCTTCACGGCTCTCATCCATGTTCGCGAGGATGAACAGGGGTTCTTGGTGGAGGGAGCCTTGGAGAGTCCCGGCAGCGCCGACATCGCGGTGAACGCCTGGCTTGCGCCGGATGAGTTCGGCACTTGGGCTGTCACCGTGCAAGCCGCTGGCATCAACGTCGATGGGGTCGCCAAGCTCGAGAGCGTTCCACACCTGGGCCTGTTGTGGTCCGACGACGGTCTCATCCACGTCACCTTCGCCATCTTCACCTTGCGTGACACCCACGGCATCCGCGGCTTTGCCAAGTCGCGCCGCGGCGCCATCACTTGGGAGCTCGCCCTGGAGCCGCGCCAGCGCGTGGTGGCCGGCGGCAACGTGGTGTCCATCGACGCCCGCCGCCGGCGGGGAGGCTGACGGGTCAGCTCCTTCGCCATGCGAATGCCAGCCGCCACTTTGGCGACAGTTTTCGTCGCAACGTTCGCCTTGCCGGCGGCGACCCTCGAGCTTCTCCCCTGTAAGCTCACGGCGGTCGGCGGTCGCTATGAGGTTTCGGCGCGCTGTGGCGAGTTGCCGGTGCCGCTGGATCCGAGCCAGCCGGATGGCGAGCGCCTGGGCCTCCATGTGGCCGTGGTGCCGGCGTTGGCGGAGGACAGCCTGCCCGATCCCCTCGTCGTAATCGCCGGGGGGCCTGGGGATGCGGCTACGAGATTCTATGCGGCGATGGCGGGGGCCTTCACGAGCGTGGCGCGGCGGCGGGACATCGTCCTCGTGGATCAGCGTGGCACTGGGCAGTCTGCGCCGTTGCACTGTCCGGGCCTCGATGCGGAAGGACTCGACTGGAGCGTCGGCGACAGCGTCGACGAAACCGTGGCGCTGACCTTGGCGTGTCTTGACGACCTCGACCACGACCCTCGATTTTTCACCACCAGCGTTGCTGCGCAAGACCTCGAACTCGTGCGCGAGGCGCTTGGCTACGCGCAATTCAACATCTATGGCGTCTCCTACGGCACGCGCGTCGCCCAGCACTACCTGCGTCGGCACCCGGAGCGCACCCGCAGCCTCGTGCTCGATGGCCTGGTTCCCGCGAGCGTCGCCCTCGGCCCCGACACGGCCCTGGAGAGCCAGGTCGCGCTCGATGCCACCTGGGCACGGTGTGAGGCGAACGGGTCATGCAATGCCGCGTTCCCAGACATCCGCGCCCGCTTCGATGCCGTGATGCGGCGCCTCGGCGAGGCGCCAGCCACCGTCACCGTGCCGCACCCCGCGAGCGGCCAACCGACGCCGCTCGTGCTGACGCGCACCATCGCCGCCGGCGTCGTGCGGCTCTTGGTGTATTCGCCGCAGAGCGCGGCCATGCTGCCGGTGCTGGTCAACGACGCTTTCGAACGCCGCTACGACCGCCTGGCGGCGCAGGCGCTCATGCTGGCGGAGGGGATCGGCGAACTGGCCTATGGCCTCAACTTCGCGGTCGTCTGCACCGAGGACGTACCCTTCTGGGGCGAGGTGGACCTCGAAGCCCAGCGCCGTACCTACATGGGCACGATGTTCGTGGAGGCTTTGGCTAAGGTTTGCGAGCGCTGGCCCGCCGGGGTGATGGACGAGGGCTTCAAGGCCCCGGTCGAGAGCGACGTGCCGGTGCTCATCCTCTCCGGCGAGAAGGACCCCATCACCCCACCCCGCTACGTGTCGCTGGCGACGCCCTTCCTCGCCAACCACGTCGAGGTGGTCGGGCCAGGACAGGGACACGGCATGTTGGCGGTCGGCTGCGTGCCGCATCTGGTGGCAGAGTTCGTGGATGCGCCGGAGCCCTCCGAGCTCGATTCCGCCTGCGCCGAACGCATCGTCCCGTTCCCGCCCTTCATCTCCCCGCTGGGCCCGGCGCCATGATCGAAGTGACGGGACTCAGCAAGCGCTTCGGCGACGTGCAAGCGATCGAGGGCGTCAGCTTCGTGGCGCCGAAGGGGCGCATCACGTGCCTCCTCGGCCCCAACGGCGCCGGCAAGTCCACCACCTTGCGGATCCTCGCCACCGTGCTGCAGGCAGACCAGGGCGAGGTGCAGATCGACGGCGTGGACGCACGCAAAGAACCGCTCGAGGCGCGCCGCCGCATCGGCGTGCTGCCGCATGGTTCGAGCGTCTACGGGAACATGACGGCGCGCGAGAACATCGCCTATTACGCCGCGCTGCAAGGACTCACGGGCGCCGCTGCCGAGGCGCGCATCGACCGCGTGATCGGGGAGCTCTACCTCGAACAGATCGCCGACCGCCGTGCCCGCGGCTTCTCCCAAGGCCAGCACATCCGCGTGTCGCTGGCACGCTGCATGGTGCATGACCCCAGCATCCTGATTCTCGACGAGCCCACCAACGGCCTTGACGTGCTCACCACACGGGCGCTGCGGCACGTGATTCTCGAACGCCGCGACGCCGGTTGCTGCGTGCTGTTCTCCAGCCACGTGATGCAGGAGGTGGCGGCGCTGTGCGACCAGATCGTCATCATCAGCGGCGGCCATGTGGCGGTTACCGGCACGGCGCACGACATTCGCATCGCCACCGGCAAGGATGACCTTGAGGACGCCTTTCTGGCCGCCGTGGAACTGGAGGACTCCGATTGAACGGCTTCCTCGTCGTGCTGCGCAAGGAGTTGCTGGAGGGCACTCGGGAATGGCGGGCACTGGCAACGACGCTGCTCGTCGCGCCGCTGCTCGGCCCGTTCCTGTTCGTCGGCATCACCGCCTTCACGATGCATCAGGCGATTGACGACGTGGCCGCGGCGATCGAGATTCCCGCCATCGGTGCGGGTCGCGCCCCGAATCTGGTGGCGCACCTGCGCCAGAGCCTGATCGATGTTGATGCAGAAGCGTTCGCGGATCAGGGCGACCATACGGCGCGGCACGAGGCACTGCGGGAAGCGGTGCGCAGGGGCGAGGTCGAGGTGGGCATCGTGGTTGCGGAGGACTTCGCCGAGGCGCTGGCGGCGGGGCAAGCGGCGCGGGTGTGGGTCGTCGCCGACAGTTCAAGCAACCGCGCCCGGCCGGAGGCGAACCGGGTGCGGGGAGCGCTCGGGTCGTGGAGCGCGGTGATGGGTGGCATCCGCCTGCAACTGCGCGGCATCCACCCAACCGTCGGAGCACCGCTCGCGGTGTTGCGAGACGACGTTTCCACGCCGTCTCGGCGGGCCTATCTGCTGCTCGGCATCGTCGGCTATTTCGTGCTCTTCGCGGTGCTCATCGGCGGCTCGCAGATCGCCGTGGACATCACCGCCGGCGAGCGCGAACGTGGCTCGCTGGAGCCGCTCCTGGCCATGCCCATCATGCGCGAGACGCTGGTGCTGGCGAAGGTGCTGGCGACGCTCGTGGTGATGACCGCGTCCCTCGCGATCACGGTCACTTCGTTTGCAGTTGCCGTACAGTTCCTACCGCTCGGCGAACTGGGCATGACCGCAAACTTCGGCGTCGTGGTGGCCGTGCAGATGTTCCTGCTGGTGTTTCCCTTCGCGACGCTCGCCGCCGCCTTGATGGTGGCCGCCGCTTCGCTGACGCGCTCGTTCCGCGAGGCGCAGACCTACACCAGCATCGCCATGATCGCGCCCACCCTGCCGGTGGTGTTCGCGGCGCTACGCCCGCTGCAGGATTCCGTGCCGCTGATGCTGGTGCCGGCGCTGTCGCAGCACCTGCTGCTGAGCGATGTCCTCCGTGCGGAGGCCCTCGACCCTCTGCATATCGTCACATCCGTCGCCAGCACCGCCGCCGTGGCCGCAGTGCTGGTGTGGCTCACCGTGCGCCGCTTCCGCAGCGAAAAGCTGATCCTGTGAGCTCGCGCTTGCACGAAAGAAAACGCGCAACACGTTGAAAAACCAGGAATGTAGCTCGAAGCCGAGCCAACACCAACGTGCGGGCCGGAAGGCGCGGTCCCACACGCCATTCGAGCGAGGGCCCCTCACGCTCCTCGTGCCGAAGGCGTAGCAACCAAGGGCCCGAACATGCAACCAGCCCTCTCCCCGCGAGACGGGTCTCGCTGGGCGATGGGCGCCCGCAGCTACTGCGGCTGCGGAACGATCCGGATGTAAGGCTTCGGCGACTGCCAGCCGTCTGGGTAGCGCTCCTTCGCCTCCGCGTCCGAAACCGCCGGCACGATGATCACGTCATCCCCATGCTTCCAGTTCACCGGCGTCGCCACCTGATGCGATGCGGTGAGTTGGCAACTGTCGAGCAGGCGCAACACCTCGTCGAAGTTGCGACCGGTACTCATGGGATAGGTGAGCATGGCCTTGATGCGCTTGTCGGGGCCGATGACGAACACCGAGCGCACCGTGGCGTTGTCCACTGGCGTGCGGCCTTCAGAGGAATCGCCAGCATCGGCAGGGAGCATGTTGAACGACTTGGCAATGCTGAGGTCCGGATCGCCAATCAGCGGATAGGTGACGGCGTTGCCCTGCGTCTCCTCGATGTCCTTCAACCATTCGCTGTGGCTCGCCACGGGGTCCACGGAAAGGCCGATGATCTTGCAGCCCCGCTCGGCAAAGTCGTCCGCGAGGCCAGCCATGTACCCGAGTTCGGTGGTGCAGACCGGCGTGAAATCCTTCGGGTGTGAGAACAGGATGGCCCAGCCGTCGCCAATCCAGTCGTGGAACTGGATTTCGCCCTGGGTGGTTTGCGCCGTGAAGTTCGGCACTTCGCTGTTGATGCTGAGCATGGGTTCCTCCGAGTAAAAGGCTCGTGGGTCTTTGGGTGCCGGTCATTTTAGTACGTTGGCACGTTCCGTTTGTTGAGCGAGACCGCGCTGTGGCGCACAATGCCGCCACGCCCCGATGGCACAGCTGGATAGCGCGGCCCCCTCCTAAGGGGCAGGTCGAAGGTTCGAATCCTTCTCGGGGCGCCAGTTCGGCTAGGGGGTATCAATGGAATTCTGGACAGCGACTGTGGCCGCGCCTGGGCGCAGTGCGGCGTTTGCGCAAGAGGCCGAGGCTCGGGGTTGGGACGGGATGCTGGTGGTGGATTCGCAGAATCTGTCTGGCGACCCCTATGTGTGCCTGGCACTGGCCGCGACTGCCACTGAGCGCCTGGGGCTTGAGACTTCGGTGACCAATCCGGTCACGCGTCATGCGGCGGTCACGGCATCGTCCGCGCTCTCCGTGCAACGGCTGTCGAAAGGGCGGATGGTGCTTGGCATCGGCCGCGGCGACAGTGCGCTCGCGCACCTGGGAAGGGCACCGGCGCGACTTGGCTGGTTCGAGCGCTACCTAGCGAACCTGCAGGCGTATCTGCGCGGCGAGCAGATCGGCTTCGAGCGAATGGAGATCCCGGACGAGGCCGCGCCGCCGGCGGAGCGTCTGGGCCTTGCCCACGCACCGGAAGGAAGCGCCATTGGCTGGGTGGGCGATGGCCCCAAGGTGCCGGTTGAGGCGGCCGTGACGGGGCCCCGTGCCATTGGCATCGCCGCCCGCCACGCGGATCGCGTGATGCTGGCCGTGGGTGCGGACCCCAAGCGCATCGAGTGGGGCATCGGCACGGCACGAGAGGCGGCCGAGAAGGCTGGGCGCGACCCGGACTCCGTTGGATTCGGCGCCTATGTCAATGTCGTGTGTCACCCCGATGCAGCCAAGGGACGTGAGCTTGGGCGCGCCACCACGGGGCTGTTCGCCCGCTTCTCGGTGATGTACGGCGAGGTGTCTGGACCGGCGGACGAAAAGCAGGCCGATGTCTTGCACAACATCCACGACCGCTACGACATGAACGCCCACGGTCGCCAGGGCGGCCAACAGACGACAGCGCTGACGGACGAGTTCATCGACGGCTACGCCATCGTCGGAAAGGGTGGGTACTGCGCGGATCGACTGGCGGCGCTGGTGGAACTCGGAATCGAGAAATTCGCGGTGATGGGCCCAAACTTCGCGGCTCCCGGCGCGGAAGCTCAGGAGGCAGCCCTCAGGTTCACCGAGGACGTGCTGGCGCCGCTCAAGGCGTAGCCAACCCTTCACGCCTTGGCGGCGAGCGCGGCGCACTCTGGAGGGAGGGCGTCCCGCCCTCCAGGTCAAACTGAGACACCCTTCTTGGCGCCACAAGGTGCTGGCGATTGCCGGGTGTGGCACTATCCGGGAACTCGGTTGAAGCACCTCGGAGCGTTGCGATGAGTCTTGATGTGGCTGTGGAGGCGCAACTAGAAGGCGAAGCGGGCGGCACGGAGCCGCTTGTGGGCGAGGGGTCGGCGCTCAAGGCCGAACTGATGACGGGCTACACCGGCGTGCAGATCACCGGCGTGCGGCTGCAGGACATGTCCGACGATGACGTCGAGACGGTGCGGCGGCTCGTTGGCGACTACTGCGTCGGGGCATTTCCGGGCCAGTCGTTGACGCCCGAGGAGCAACTCGCGTTCGTCAGGCGCTTCGGCAACATCACCAAAACGCCCGGGGTGGACATGCGTTCGGGCGTGGACTACGTGCACGTGGTGGCAGATCGGGGCGATGCCGACAATCCGGTTTCCGGCGGTTTCCACACCGACACCTGCTTCGTGGAGCGGCCGCCTTCGTTCTCGACGCTGTATGCGGTGGACGTGCCGAAGCATGGCGGCGACACCATGTTCTGCAATCAATACATGGCCTACGACAGTCTCTCCGAGGTGATGAAGAAATGGCTCGTGGGCATGCGCTTCAAGCATGTGGTGAGCGGCACGGACCGGCCGGAGGAAGTGCCGGATCCGGTGTGGCATCCCGCCGTGCGCACCCACCCGGTGACTGGCCGCAAGGCGCTTTACGTGACGTTCGCGGCGCGTTGCGTGGCGGCGGAGGGAATGACGGAGGCGGAGGGGCGCAACCTGATCGACTTCCTCTATCGACACTCGATGCGCGACCACGCGATGTACCGGCACCGATGGCATCTTGGCGACTTCGTGATGTGGGACAACCGGTGTTCCATGCATGCGGCTGTGTATGACCACGGCGACCAGCCGCGGCACCTGCACCGGGTGATGTGCGAGGGCGAGCGGCCGTTCGAGTAGGCCGTGCCGCATGGGCCCGTAGGGACGGGGCTTGTCCCCGCCCGTCTTGAACTCAACACGAGGAATTCGTCGAAGCACAGCAGTTCGCGCAAGCGAACTGCCGACGCGCCCGTCAGGGCGCGCCGGGACGGGACGAGCCCACCGCCGAAGGGTGGTTTTCGGGGGGTTCAGGACTTCGTCGGAAGTCCTTTAACCTTATGATAAAAATAAATCTTTTGGCGTAACGGGCACCACCGGGGCACACTGCTTCTCAACACCCCCTTGTAACCGATCAGGGAACGGGAAGTGAACAATCGACCCCTCATGCTGTCCGCAACCTTCGTCCGA
>VXSY01000105.1 GCA_009837725.1 Gammaproteobacteria bacterium
GCCCCGCGTGCTGCTGCTCATCACCGACGGCGAGGATCACGACTCGCTGCCCATCGACGCCTTGCGCGATGCCGTGGCCGCCGGTATCCGCATCGTCGCCATCGGCTTCGGCAGCGAAACCGGCAGTCCCATCACGTTGACGGACCCCGACACCGGTGCCCGCACGACGCTGCGCGATGCCGATGGCCAAGTGGTGCAGTCACGGCTCGATGGCGACCTCTTGCGTCGCATGGCGCTCGAAAGCGAAGGCGTCTATGTGCCGGCCGGCACGTCCGCCGTGGATCTAGACGCAATCATCGAAACCCACGTGGAACCCTTGGTGTCCGACACGTCGGCCCGGGTGCTCCGCCGCAGCCCCATCGAGCACTTCCGCTGGTTCGTCTTGGGTGCTTTGGCCTGCCTTACTCTCGCTGTTTGGCTCGCCACCAGCCGCCGACGCCGGGCCATTCCCTCCCATCGCTCCCGCGGTGGCTTGGACTCGAAAGAGCTTGAGACTCCTGCGGTGGGCGGCGCATCGCCCCCGCAGAATTGACGCGAGCTTCGCCGATGGCCAAACCGAAGAAGAGCGCCGAGCCCCGTTCCCATCGCGGTACAGCCCAGCCGCGCCTGACAATGCTCGTTTGCCTTCTGGCCCTAGCAACCAGCCAGGCGGGCGGCCAAGACGCAACGAACGCCGACGAGACCAGCGAGCTCGAAGCCGCGACGTCCGAGGCCAACGACAGCGATATGCAAGAGCAGGATGATCTTGCCGCATTGACCCCCCGCCAGCGCTACAACGTCGGTCGCGAGCGCCTCGCTGGCGGCGATCCGGGTGCGGCTGCCGATGCCTTTCTCTCCGCCCGCGACGATGCCGGCGCGGATGCAGAACTCCGCTATCGAGCCGCCTTCAATCTCGGCCTCGCCCTTGCCGCGCAAGCAGATGCGTCTGCCGAGGAGCCGGAGCGGGCCATCGGCATCTATCGCGACAGCGCCGCGTGGTTCGCCGATGCGGTGCGGGGCGGCGCTGAGGGCGACGACGACGCGCGGGTCAATCTCGAACTCGTACAGCGCCGGATTCAGCAACTCGCTGACCAACTCAATCAAGGCCGGGGCCTCGAACAACGCCTCGAGCGCGCCATCGACGACCAGCGGGACTTGCGCGACCGGCTGCGCCGCCTGCTTGCCGACACGCCCGAAGCCCGTTCCGCCTCAGGGCCCGACTTCGATCCGTTGGCGACGCATGCAAGGACGCTGCTCGCGGACGCGGGGGACATCGCCGACTTGGCCGGTGAGGAACGCGCCCTGCTCGACTCGATCGGCGAGGCGGAACGCACACCCGAACAGACGGTTCGCACCGTCCAACTCGATGGGCTCGAAAGCTACGTAAACCGCGCCCGGCAATCGATCAGCGACAGCCGCCGTCGCTTGCGCAGGAGCGAAGGCGAACGGGCGCACCGCCGTGCCGATGCGGCGCTCGCGGAACTCAAGCGTGCCTATGAACAGCTCTTGCACCCCGTGACGGTGCTGAAGGCCGTGGCGGGAGACGAGCTGTCCCTGGCTGCGGACACCAGCCGGCTCGCGGATTTCACGGAAGCCGGCATCCGGCTCGAGGCCAACCAAGATGCGAACGCTGCTGGGCCGCCCGGCTGGCTCACCGCCGACCATCTCGGCGACCGACAGGAGGACGCCCTAGTCCGCAGCGTGGAGGTGCTCGCGCGGTTCGAAAGCGCCGCATCCGCGCCGCCGCCTGCAGATGGCGCCCACACACCGGAAGCGGCACGCCTGATCGCAGCGGCCAAGGAGGCGACGCCACCGCTCACCGAGGCGGTCGAAGCCATGCGTAGCGCCAACCAAGCGCTGGAACGGAACGATCTCGCCAGCGCCCTGCGGGAGCAAGTTGCAGCGCTGCAAGCGTTGTCGAGAGCCATCGAATTCTTCGCCGGCGTTCGCGAACTCATTGAACTCGCCCACGCGGGGCAGACGGAGGCGACGGCCTTGCTCGATCCCGATAGCGACCCGCAGCAAATGGACGATGCGGGTGCTCGGTTGCTGCGCATCGCCGCCGAAAACGAGATCCGGCTCGCGCGACTCGACAGTCTGCTCGCCCAGGAACTCGAAGCCACTGCCGATGGCGACGCCGGCGACGAAGAAGCGCCGACGCCGGAACGTCAGCGCGCCGAGGTTGCGCGGCAACTGACCGCCGCCGCGCAGGACGCCGTGCAGCGATTCGAGGAGCGCGCGACCGCCGAGGCCAGTGCGTTGCGGCGCTGCGCCAGCGCGGAAGACCCGAGCGGCGCATGTCGCCAAGCCCGAAGCGACGTGCATGCGCCAGCCAACGAGGCGCGAACATACCTCGCAGAACTTCGTCGCCTGTACTACACCATCGTCGAACACCTTCGCGAACTCGGTATGCAGCAGGCGGAAACCCACGATCGCGCTGCTACCGTGCAGTTCGAGCGCAAGGATGCAGAGGAGGCAGCGCCTGCGGCCAGTGAAGAGCCTGCGGCCAGTGAAGAGCCTGCGGCAGGCAAGGCGCCTGCAGCCGAGGACGAACCGCCGCCCGGTGCAATTGCCGCAAGGCAGGGCAGCCACGCCGAAGCCGCGGACGCCATCGCGGACGCGTTGGCAGACGAGGCCAATGCCGCCTCCTCTACCGCCAACGCCGGCGAGGATGGCGCCGCAACACCGCCCTTCGCCGAGGCCGCACAAGAGGTTCGACAAGCGGCCGGATTCATGCACAGTGCCGCCACCGTGCTCGACGACGCCTCCATCGCCGACTGGGAACCGGCGCTCGCAGACCAACTTGAGGCCATGGACCACATTGCCGCCGCCATCGCCCTGCTTCAGCCGCCGAACCAAGGCGAGAACCAAGAGGGCCAAGATTCCGGGGCCGGCGCCCAGCACGAGTCATCGGAGGATGACGAGCAAATGTCCCGCCGACAGGCGCTCAAGCGCCTGCAGGCCATCCGCGACCGCGACGCCGAACGCCAACGCCGCCGCCAGACCAACGCATCGCCCGACCCGGTGGAGAAGGACTGGTGAGGCGTCGGGCCCTGTTCTTCTCGAGTGGCTGCCGAAGCCTTCCTCGGCGCAGCCTCCTAGCAAGCTTCCTTGTGCTCGCGGTTGGTTCGCTCTCAGCCGCGCCCGCCAGTGCTGCCACAGCCGAGCTCTCCGCCGAGGGCGATCAAATCCACGCCGGCTTGCCATTTGTCCTGGCCCTCTCGGCCAAGGGCTTCGAGGAGGAGCCAGCGCCGGCGCCGCCAGAACTCGCCATCGCCGGCGCCGAGACCACCTATCTCGGCGTCTCGCCCAACGTCTCGACGCGCATCGAGATCGTCAATGGCCGCCGCTCCGACTGGCGCGAGGTCACGTTCGTCTATCGCTGGCGGGTGTTGGCGGCATCGCCAGGACAGTACGTTGTTCCGTCGCTCACCGTCGAGCAGAACGGCGTCGCGGCGGTCACCCAGGCAGCCAAGTTCACCGCTCAGGAGCTCGCGACTTCCACCGACATGCGCCTGTCGCTGAAGCTGCCGGATCGCCCCGTTTGGCCGGGGGAGACATTCGACGTCACGATCGAGTGGCTCTTGCGGCGTGACGTGGAGCAGTTCGACTTCGCCGTGCCCCTGTTCGACCTCGAAGCGGTGCAGGTCGCGCCCGGCGCCGGGGGAGGACGCACGTTCCCGTTCCCAACACGCAGCGGCACGGTGCAACTCCCGGCGCTGCAAGATCAGATAACCGAGGGCGGCGAGACCTTCACCCGGCTGGCCTTTCCGGCGCGCATCACCGCGCTCCAACCCGGCGCTCTTGACATCGGCCCCGTCCGCGTCGCAGCCCGGGTGCAGGTGGGAACCACCCGCGACGCCTTCGGCTTTCGCCGCGCCCGCACGCAGCTCGCTCTGGCGGAGGGCAAACGGCAGCGGCTGGTGGTGCGGGCCTTGCCGGAGACGGCGCGCCCACCGACCTTCGTCAACGCCATCGGCACCGGCTATGCGATTGACGTGAGCGCCAGTCGCACGGTTGTGGGCGCCGGCGAACCCATAGAACTCACCATCCGCATCGGCGGCGACGGCGCCTTGGACGGGCTGAGCCTACCCAACCTGCACGATGCCGGCCTGCCGGCGGAGCAGTTCACGGTGCTGGAACCACCGGACGTCGGTCAGGTCGATGCCAGCACGAAAACCTTCGATGCCACGGTGCGCGTGATGGCCGAGGGCGTGCGGGAAATCCCCGCCATCGCCTTCTCTTGGTTCGATCCCGTGGCTGGCGAATATCGCACGGCGCGGAGCCGGCCGGTGGCACTGTCGGTGGGTGCCGGGGAAGTCGTGGGCGTGACCGATGTTGCAACCAGCGCACCAGCCGCCGCCCCCGCAGCGTCGCCAGCTCCAAGCGCACCGGCACCAAGGCCCCGGGTCACGACCGGTGCCGACATGACCTTGAGCGACCCCGCACACACGCTCACGCCGGTTTGGTCCAGCACCGCAATTGCCGTGGCCTTGGCGCTGCTCTATGCACTGCCGCTGCTGGTTCTGGGCGCGAGATTTTGGGCGGAAGGAACCGGAGGGGCTCGCCGGCACCGCCGCGAAGTCGCAACTGCACTCGCGCGGGTGGAACAGGCGCTCGCCGCCTCCGGCGCCGCTCACGAAGGAGCGCCGGCCGCAACCAACGCAATGCGCACCCTCGCTCGCCTCACCGGTCACGGCGACGAGCGGCCGGACGAACTCGCGCACCTCGAAACCGAGGCGTTCGATCCCGTCGCTGGCCGCCGACCCATCGACAGTGCCACCGCCGATGGGGTCCGCGCCGTGGCGCAGCGCTGGGCCGGGAAAGCGACCGCCGCGGCGGTTCTTGTCGTGGTTGCGTCGGTCGCTGGCCTGGCGCCGGAGCCATCAGCTTGGGGGAGCGCGAGGGGCCTCCCCTCGCTAGAGGAGCCATCAGCTTGGGCGGCCAGAAGTTCCGCGCTAGCGGAACTTCCAACGCGCCCGCTAGGGCGCGCGAGCGCAAGGGACCTCCCGTCGCCGGCGGAGTCACATTCCGCGACGTTGGATGGATCGGACAACCTGGCTACAGCGCGAGCTGCCTATGCCGCCGCGCTCGACGAGTCGGCACCGGCAGCGCGCCAGCAACGCTTCGCCGAGGCCCAACGTCACTATGGGCAACTGGCGCAAGCACATCCGTCCGCGCCCGAACTCCTGGCCGATTGGGGCAACGCCGCCATTGGCGCCGGCGACACAGGCACGGCAGTGCTGGCCTACCGACGTGCCCTCCTGCTCGCACCGGGGCACGACCGCGCAACCCGCAACCTAGCCACGCTGCGGTCCTCGTTGCCGGACTGGCTGCCGCGTCCCCAGACTGCCACCGCCATCGACTCGCTGCTGTTCTGGCGCGGCCTGCTCTCGCCATCGGCGCAGCTCCTGTTGGGCGGCGCGCTGTTTGCCATCGGCATCTTGCTGCTGGCGCCTTGGCCCGGTTCGGGGCGACGCGCCATGCGCGGGGGCGGCGCAGCCTGTGTGGTGCTGTGCGCGGTGGTCACGGCATTGGCTGTCCTGACGCCGAGTCCCGCGAGCCAAGCCGTGGTCACCACCGTTGAGACGACCCTGCACACCGCCGACAGCCGCGGTGCACCGGCACTCCTGCCCACGCCCTTGCCGGCCGGAACCGAGCTGACGATCCTCGAACGTCGTGAAGGCTGGAGCCGCATTGCACTTGCAGACGGCGCAGACGGCTGGGTCACCTCGGCAAGCATCGAGAGCCTCCGCCAAGAGAGGTGAGCTGACGCCGCCCCCGTACGCCGGATGGATGGCTGACGCGCCGGGAAGGAGCAAGGTTCCCCGCTACCCACAGTGGCGGTGCGCTACGATCCATCCATCCACTGGACGGAAGGGCACCGCATGGCGTTGCGGCACAGGTTTGCACTCCTTGGCGTCGTGGCCCTGGGCGGCTGCGGCGATGCGCCGATCGAGCCGACCGCCATCGACTCGCCGGGGGGAGTGTCCATTCACGGCGAGATATGGGCCGACAACTGGTTTGCCCTCTACCTCGGCGAGCGCCTGATTGTCGAAGACTCGACGCCCATCACGACCGAGCGCTCGTTCAACGCCGAGTCCTTCGTCTTCAATGGCGATTACCCGCTGCAGGTCAATCTCGTCGCCAAGGATTTCAAGGAGAACGACACCGGCCTCGAGTACATCGGGGCGAACAATCAGCAGATGGGCGACGGCGGCTTCATCGCCCAGTTCACGGACCCGGCGAGCGGGCAACTGATCGCGGCATCAGACACGAGCTGGCGCTGCCTCACCGTCCACGAAGCGCCTCTCGACCGCGCTTGCGAGGAAGAGTCGGACCCGCGGCCGGGCGTGGCGCCATGCGAGTTCCGCGCGAGCTCCGGTCCGGAAGGATGGATGTCGCCAGACTTCGACGACAGCGCCTGGCCCCACACCAGGGAGTTCTCGCCAGCCACCGTGCGCCCCAAGGGCGGCTACGACCGCATCCAATGGCGGCAGGAGGCGCGACTCATCTGGACGGCGGACCTCGAGACCCACAACACCCTGCTCTGCCGCCTCACCATCCCCGCGCCGTAGCAGCCTGTCGGACTTCGGACGGCGCAAGCCGGCCGAATGGCGACAGGGTGATAGGACGGCTTGGGCTGGGGCAAGAAGCGTTGTCCGAAGGCAACGGTTCTTGTGGCGCTGACGCTCTTTGAAGGAACACGCCAGACCCATCCCTGCACGGGCACGGGGTTGCGCCCGGGCAACGCACATCGTAGGTTGCTCTCGGCTCTGGCTGATGTAGAGGCACTCATGGCGGAAGCGCTTTCGCAAATGGCAAGCGAGGTGGTCGTCACGCCGCTCGCCGGCACTATTGGGGCTGAGGTGGAAGTGGATTTGGCGCATCTCGACGATGACGCCTTTGCCCGGGTCCACGCGGCCTTCCTTGAGTATCTAGTGCTCGTGTTTCCGCGCCAGCACTTAAACGCCGATGACCAGCTTGCCTTTGCACGGCGGTTTGGCGACTTGTACCTGTTCCCGCATGGGCCGGGGATTCAGAGCCATCCCTATGTGCTGCCGATCAACATGCCGAGTGGACTCCGGACGGGTCGCTGGCATTCGGATGCAACGTTTGACGCGACTCCGCCCGCCATCTCCATTCTTGCCGCGCAAGAACTGCCGAGTCGGGGCGGCGAGACCGCCTTCGCCAATCAATATCTCGCCTTCGAGACCCTCTCGGATGGCATGAAGCGCGTGCTCGCCAACTTGCGCGCGGTTCACGACGCGAGTTCCCACCAGCGGCCGGAGGAGGACGCAGTGCATCCGGCACTGCGGACGCACCCGGAGACGGGGCGCACGGCGCTGTTCCTCAATTGGGAGTTCACCCGCAGGTTCGAGCACATGAGCACGGAGGAGAGCGCGGGCCTGCTCGACTACTTGACGAACCACGCCCACCGGCCGGAATTCTGCTACGTGCATCGGTGGCGCCCCGGGGATGTGGTGATGTGGGACAACCGTGCGGCCCAGCACTATCCGGTGCTGAACCGGCCCGAGGGCGAGGTGCGCCGCATGTGGCGCGTGACGGTGGCCGGAGACGCGCCGAGGTTCGACGGCCTATAGGCAGGCGAATGCCCGGCGCAGAGTCGGGAATGCTCCGCATCCGACAGCTCCTAGCCCGGATTATTCATGAATGCGCGTAGCGAGGGCGACGAGACGCCGCTGTGG
>VXSY01000246.1 GCA_009837725.1 Gammaproteobacteria bacterium
AGTGCTTGGCGGGCGGGCGGGAGTGGCCGGACTCCAATGACCAGGTGCCTTCGTCCCATGCGGCTATGTCGTCTCGGCGTACAACTTGGGCTAGGTCCATGCCGGCGAGTCCCGGAAAGGCACGGGCACGGGCCAGTGCTTCCTCGGGTTCTGCATCGCCCGTCGCGACGCAGCCGGCGAGCGCTCCCTTCTCGCGGATCAACCGAGTCAGGCGGCGGGTGTCGATGTCCGCTATGGCGACGACGCCACGACGGGCCAGAAACTCCGGCAGCGACTCCGCCGCGCGCCAGCTCTCGTGTGTGGCGGGAACATCGCGCACGACGAGGGCCTCGGCCCACACGCGCTGCGACTCGTTGTCTTCCGGATTGACGCCGGTGTTGCCGACGTGCGAGGTGGTCAGGGTGACGATCTGCCGGGCATAGGACGGGTCGGTGAGAATCTCCTGATAGCCGCTCATGGCGGTGTTGAACACCACCTCGCCAACGGCGAAACCCGACGCCCCCACGCTGGCGCCGCGAAAGAGGCTCCCGTCCTCCAAGATGAGCAAAGCGCCCGTCACGCCTTCCCTCTTCAAAAAAAGGCGAGAAGCAATGCTCCTCGCCTCGCATGTCCCGACCTCGCCGCGACAGGCGCGTTACGCGCCACCGCGTTTGCGCCTCAAGCGCCGGGGCACCATTCTACTCTGTGCAGCCGGTGCGGTGTCGTTTTTTCGGCACAAGAAACCCACCCAATCGACAGCATAAAGCGCAAGGCGCTTCTCATCGCCATGCCCCAAACCCTTGATATAGCTGAATTTTACACGGATCTTCGGAGCAATAGCGGGATGCCTACCTCCAAGAACACTGCATGTGGGGCGCTGGAAGGTCGCGCCCACAAACGGCGGCCGTCGGCTCCCGCGCACCCGACAGGAGCATTGGCGGTTTGCTAAACGCGAACTGCTGGCCTTCGGGCTCGCATTCGCTCGCGCCTTCGGCTAGGGCACGCGCCGTTTTCTACGGCGCAGCCTCCTAGCCGACTTCGATCATCTCGAAATCTTCCTTGGCCACTCCGCACTCCGGGCAGACGAAGTCGTCGGGCACGTCTTCCCACGCCGTGCCCGGCTCGATGCCTTCTTCTTCGCAGCCTTCCGCCTCGTCGTAGATCCAGCCGCACACGATGCACTGCCACTTGCGCAATGGAGGTCTCTCCCGGTTTTTCCGCGTCTCGCCTGAGGGGCTGCGTACCTTACCCGATGGCAACGAAAAATTGGCGGTTTGTGACGAGGATGGCGCAACCAAGGCCGCCCAAGCACGCGCGGCCATAAGGGCGCGCCTTCAACCTTCCGAATACAATGCCGCCGTGCTTGCCCAACGCCTTCCTGCCTACGTCCAGCTCGTGCGGCTGGACCGGCCCGCTGGAGCCTTGCTCTTGCTATGGCCGACGCTGGCGGCGCTTTGGCTTGCGAGCGGCGGGGTTCCTGGCGCCGGACTCTTGGCGGCCTTCGTTGCTGGCACGTTCGTCATGCGCGCCGCCGGTTGCGTGATGAACGACATCGCCGACCGCGACTTCGATCCTCACGTAGAACGCACCCGCAACCGACCGCTGGCGGCGGGCACCGTTTCCGTGCCGGAAGCCGCTGTCCTGCTCGCAGTCCTGGTCGCTGCGGGACTCGCCATCCTGCTAACGCTGAACATGGCCGCACGCTGGTATGGCGCCGTCGCGGTGGTGCTGATCGCCTCCTACCCCTTCTTCAAGCGCTTCACGCACCTGCCCCAGGCGATGCTCGCCATCACCTTCGGCTGGGGCATTCCGATGGCGTTCGCCGCCACCACGGGAGCGGTGAGCCTCACCGGCTGGCTGCTGTTCGGAGCCAACGCCCTCTGGATCATGGCCTACGACACCATTTACGCGATGGTGGATCGCGACGACGACGTTCGCGTTGGCGTGAAATCCACTGCCATCCTCTTTGGCAGCGCCGACGTGACCGCGGTACGGGTGTTCCAGATCGGCGCGGTCCTCGTCTTGTTGGTGCTCGGGGCGCAGGCAAGTCTTGGCCTGGCTTGGTACCTCGCCGTCGCCGCCTTCGGCGCCTGCTTCATGCGCCAGCAAGCGCTGATCAAGAACCGGGAACGGCCGGCCTGCATGACCGCCTTCCGCAACAATGCCTGGGCGGGTCTGGCCCTTTTCGCCGGCATCGCCATCGACCTCGCGCTTCCTGCCGGCAATCGCTAACGCGGCCGATGATCGACAGGGGAATCAACCGGCTTGGCACCGCCGCGGCGTGGCTCAATCTCGGCATGGTGGCCGTCACCTGCATCGTCGTGGCACTGCGCTACGCCTTCGGGGCCGGCGCCATCGCCATGCAGGAAGCCGTGATCTATATGCATGCCATCGCCCTGTCGACCGGGCTCGCGTACACCCTTCAGCGCGATGAGCACGTGCGCGTGGACCTCCTCTATGCCCGCATGGGCGAGCGCGGCAAATCCTGGGTGAACCTCTGCGGCCACCTCTTTCTGCTGGTGCCCACCTGCATCTGCATCATGGCGGTGAGCCTGCCCTACGCGGTGCAGTCGTGGTCGATCCTCGAAGGCTCGCCGGAAGTGGGCGGCGTGCCGGCCGTGTTCCTGCTGAAGTCGCTGCTGCCGGCGTCCGCCGCCTTGCTAGCCTTGCAGGGGCTGACGATGGCGTGGCGGGAAGCGCAGAGCCTTCGCGCCTCACGGCAGGCTGAAACATGAACCAGACGGGCCCTTGGGGGGAAGGCATTCTGCCTTCCCTAGCGCCGACAGGCGCCCTTCGGCAAGCGCGGTCGGCGCGCCAGACGGAACACCAAGGGGTGGCAGAGTTTCCTCCTTCCACGGACCCGCCCATGGCCGGGTCCGACGGGCAGGGGTTGCCGTGGCAGAGCTGATCCCGCTCGTCATGTTCGGGGCGGTTTTCGCTGCCCTGCTCGCGGGCTATGGAGTCGCCGCAACCCTTGGCGGAGTGGCCTTGCTGTTTGCACTGTTGGGTATGGCCATCGGCGCCTTCGATGGCCGCGACCTCGGCTTCTTGGCAGGACGCCTCTTTGGCGTGTTTACCAACCAGACCCTGCTTGCAGTACCCCTGTTCGTGTTGATGGGCGTGACGCTTGAGCGCACCAACATCGCCGAAACGCTGCTCGAGAGCCTCTCCTCGCTCATGGCAAAGCTGCCGGGGGGCCTCGCCATTGCGGTAACGCTGGTGGGAATGCTGATGGCCGCCAGCACCGGCATTGTCGGCGCAACGGTGGTCACGTTGGGGCTTCTCGCGTTGCCGTCCATGCAGCGCGCCGGGTTCGATCCCAAGCTCTCCACGGGAACCATCTGCGCCACCGGCACGCTCGGCCAAATCATCCCGCCTTCCATCGCCTTGGTGCTGCTCGGCGATGTGCTGTCGAACGCCTATCAGCAGGCGCAGTTGGGGCAAGGCGTTTTCGCGCCAAAGACGGTGTCTGTGGGCGACCTCTTCGCCGGCGCCCTGCTGCCTGGATTGCTTTTGGTGGCGCTTTACGCTGGCTACGTGCTGTGCGTGTCGCTGATCTCGCCCGCGCGGGCGCCACGCACCCATGCGGAAAGCAGCGACAAACGGGGTGGCGCGAACCTGCTGCGCGGCCTGCTGGCGCCCCTCGCCCTGATCGTCGCCGTGCTCGGATCGATTCTGGCGGGGCTTGCGACGCCAACCGAAGCAGCCGCCGTGGGAGCGCTCGGTGCGCTGGGTCTCGCCGCCGCCAACCGCGCGCTCAACGCGGGCAACCTGCGCGAGATCATGCGCGCCACGCTCACTACCACGTCGATGGTGTTCTTCATCCTGATCGGCGCGTCGCTGTTTTCCCTGGTCTTCCGCGGCTATGGCGGCGACGACTTGGTGGCATCCGTATTCGACAGCCTGCCCGGCGGCATCTATGGCGCCCTGCTGCCGGTGATGCTGGTGATCTTCCTGCTCGGCTTCGTGCTCGACTTCATCGAGATCACCTATGTGGTGGTGCCGGTGGTGGGGCCGGCGCTCCTCGCAATGGGCATCGACCCGGTCTGGCTCGGCATTCTCATCGCCGTCAACCTGCAAACCTCCTTCCTCACGCCACCGTTCGGCTTTGCCCTGTTTTACCTCCGAGGCGTCACGCCGGATTCGATCCGCACCACCGAAATCTACCGCGGCACCGTCCCCTTCATCGTCCTGCAACTGGCCCTCTTGGCGTTCCTGTTCGCCTGGCCACAACTGGCAACGTGGCTGCCATCGGTGCTGTACTCGTGAATCAAGCGCATGGAGACAAGCAAATGTGGAAGAGGTGGGTGAACGGCCTCGCAGTCGCGGTTCTAACGACGGCCGCCGCCGGGGCGAACCAGACCGTCATCGACGAGTACGTCAACGCCCCCGACGACAGCTACTCCTGGCAGGTCGCCGCGACTCACCCGGGCGAGCATGTTGACACCGTCGTCATCGACCTTGTCTCGCAGCATTGGCTTACGCAGGAACAGGTGGATCGAACCGAGTGGCGGCATTGGCTGGTGGTGGCGATTCCTAAGGAGACGAGCTTTGACGCAGCGCTCCTTTTCATCGGCGGCGGCAGCAACGCAGCGCCCGGCGAGGCAGAACCACCGGGCCCGAACGAGCGCATGATCCAGATCGCCGCCGCAACGGGAACGGTGGCGGCGGAACTGCGCATGGTGCCGAACCAGCCGCTTACGTTCCACGGCGACGGCCAGCCGCGCTGGGAGGACGACCTCATCGGCTATGCCTGGGCGCACTACCTCGAAACCGGCGACTCAGCGTGGCTGCCGCGCGGCCCGATGGTGAAGAGCGCCGTTCGCGCAATGGACGCGCTCGAGGAGTTCTCCGCCGGACGAGAGGACATTGCCAACGTTAGCCGCTTCGTCGTCGCCGGCGGCTCCAAGCGAGGCTGGACCACCTGGCTCACCGGCGCGATGGACTCGCGCGTGATCGCCATCGCCCCCATCGTCATCGACGTGCTGAGCGTCGATGCCTCCATGCGCCACCACTTCGCCGTCTACGGTTTCTGGGCACCGGCCATCGGCAACTACGTCGCCCACGGCATCATGCAGCGCATGGATCACCCGCGCCTCGCGGAGATCTACCGCCTCGTGGACCCCCACGCCTACCTGCACCGTCTCACCATCCCCAAGCTGGTGCTGAACGCGGCTGGCGATCAGTTCTTCCTGCCGGATTCGTCGCAGTTCTATTGGAACGACCTACGCGGCGAAAGCTACCTGCGCTACGTCGCCAACGCCGACCACAGCATGGACGACGGCAGCGCCCTCGCCACATTGACGGCATTCCACTGGATGATGGTGCGAGGCAAGCGTCCACCGCAGCTAGCGTGGACCCGAACCGACCACGGCCTGGCGGCACTCACCAATCCCAGGCCACAAGCGGCGCGGGTTTGGCATGCGACGAATCCACGAGCCCGAGACTTCCGCGTCGAGACACTAGGCCGCAAGTACGTTGCAAGCCCCGTCGCCGAGAGCCGCATGAATGTATACAGAGCGCCCACGCGAGCACCTGAAAAAGGCTGGTCCGCCACCTTCATGGAGTTCGAGTGGAACGTGGGTGCCCCCACACCCTTCAAGCTCACCACCGAAGTAGTGGTCGTCCCTGACCAACTCCCCTTCGCCGATAAGCCACCTAGCCTGCCACCATCAGCTACCGTCACCTGCAACGCCGACAGTCCGGAAGCCGCCAAGCAACTGGCGGAAGACTTGCCAGATGCCTTGGCCAAAGCAGGCTTCACGCCACTCCGCCTCGACACCAAGCTCGACGGCAGAGACCTCTACCTCAATTGGCCAGTTACCGCCCGCGTCGGCGAAGAACTGCAAGCCGTCCGCGCGCACCTCACCCATCAACAATGCGACGCCCCTGCATTGCAGCTCGAATCCGGCCCCGCCATCACGCTCCCGCCGGTGCCGCGATAGTTCTTGGGAGCGAGGGCATCCTGCCGACGCACCCCTATGCATGCGCGCCTGTCGGCGCGTGCGAGGGCAGGATGCCCTCGCCCCCAAAGGCCCTCTCGCGCCAAAGGCTCTTGCCTTTGCAGGTACTTGCCCCTGGCCTCTACCGGACGTAGCGCGACACCACGTTTTCCAGGAGTTCCTGGCGGCCACTCACGGGCGTCAGGTCTGCCCTGCCCTCTCGCGCATGTTCCGAGAGCGATGCAAGCGACTCGGTGCCGGTGAGGATGCTCTGGCCCAAAGCACCGTCCCAACCGGCGTAGCGTTCCGCCACGTTGCTTTCGAGTTGGCCGCCTTCGATCAGGGCGGCGGCGTTGACGAGGCCCCGGGCCAGGGTGTCCATGCCGCCGATGTGGCCGTGGAAGAGGTCCTCGCGGGCCATGCTTTGGCGGCGCAGCTTGGCGTCGAAGTTGAAGCCGCCGGTGCCGAGACCGCCGGCGCCCAGGATTTCGCGCAGCACCAAGGTTGCTTCTTCTATGCCGTTGGGAAACTGGTCGGTGTCCCAGCCGTTTTGGGCATCGCCTCGGTTGGCGTCCACGCTGCCGAAGATGCCGTGGGCGATGGCGTAGGCGACCTCGTGCTGGAAGGTGTGGCCGGCAAGGGTGGCGTGGTTGCACTCGATGTTGAGCTTGAACTCGTCCGCGATGCCGTATTTCTGCAGGAAGGCGTAACAGGCGGCGGCGTCGTAGTCGTATTGGTGCTTGGTGGGTTCGCACGGCTTCGGCTCGATCAGAAGCGTGCCGTCGAAGCCGATGCGGTGCTTGTGTTCCACCACCATGTTCATGAAGCGGCCGAGCTGGTCGGACTCGCGCTTGAGGTTGGTGTTGAGGAGCGTGTCGTAGCCCTCGCGGCCACCCCAGAGGACGTAGTTCTCGCCGCCAAGCTGGTGGGTGAGGTCCAAGACGCAGCGCACTTGGGCGGCAGCATGGGCGAAGACCTCCGGGTTCGGATTGGTGGCGGCGCCGGCGGCATAGCGCGGGTGGCCGAAGAGGTTTGCGGTGCCCCAGAGGAGCTTGACGCCGGTGCGTTCCATGGCGGCGGCGAGGTCTTCGCCGATGGCCTGGAGGTTGGCTTCGGATTCGGCATAGGTGTCGCCTTCCGGCGCCACGTCGCGGTCGTGGAAGCAGAAGTAGGGCACGGTGAGCTTCTCGAAGAACTCGAAGGCGGCGGCCAGCTTGTCGCGGGCGGCAACCATTTCGTCGTTGCGCCCGCGCCACGGGCGGTCCCACGTTCCATCGCCGAAAACGTCATCGCCTGGGGCGTCGAACGAGTGCCAGTAGCAGACCGCGAAGCGCAGGTGTTCGGCCATGGTCCTGCCGAGAACCACGGCGTCCGCGTCGTAGTGGCGGAAAGCGAAGGGGTTGGTGGATTCCGGACCTTCGTAGCGGATGGTCTCGACGTTGGGGAAAAAGCTCATGGGCGGCCTCGCGCAAGTGTTCGAGGAAGATGGTAGCGCGCTTCGAAGGAGGCTCAAGTTCGGCGCGGGCGACCGCAAGGTGGTAGGACGGCTTGGGCTGGGGCAAGAAAGCGTTGTCCGAAGGCAACGGTTCTTGTGGCGCTACGCGCGGTGGAGGGTGGGGAAGCGGGGTTTCAGGTCTTGGTAGAGGTCGCGGAAGACGGTGAGGCGTTCCTTGGCGCGGTCGACGGCCTCGGGGTTTGGTTCGATCACGGCTTCGATG
>VXSY01000029.1 GCA_009837725.1 Gammaproteobacteria bacterium
GCCCTGAAACCCGACTCGCGGCGGGAACTCCCCGACGAGGCCGCTCTCCGCGCCGATGCAGCCAGGTCGCGGCTGCACGGTTTTCCTTCAGGCGACGTACGCGGCCCACTCCGCCATCAGCGCGCGCCGCCTGTCGAACAGGTCGCTGCGCCGGTAGGCGGCTTCCACGCGATCGCCGCTGACGTACGCGAGGGCAAGCTCGCAGACCTCGCGCGGCGCGTCCGTGCACTCGGCGGCCCAGTCGCGGAAGCTTGAGCGGAAGCCGTGCGGGACGGCGTCGACGGCCAGCGTGCGCATGAGCTCGGAAAGGTATCTCTGGTGCATGGCGCGGCCGCGCGGCGACGGGAACACCCAGCCCTCTGCCGCGGCCAGTTCGCGGGCCTCGTCGAGCACCTCGAGGGCGCGGTCCGACAGCGGCACGCGGTGCTCGCGGCCGTTCTTCATGCGCTCGGCGGGAATGGTCCAGACCGCGCTGTCACGGTCGATCTCGTCCCACCGGGCTTCGCGGACCTCGCCCGAGCGGGCGGCGGTCAGCACGAGGAACTCGAACGCGAGCGGGATGCCCCGGTACGTCTCGCAGCGCCGTACCCGGCGCAACGCGGCGGCGACCTTGGCGTGAGGCAGCGCCCGCTGGTGCTTCTGGACCGCGGTGTGTTTGGGCAGCGCGGCGGAGATGGCGTCGCCGGCGGGGTTGTCCATGCGCAGGCCCTGCGCGATGGCCCACTTCATGACCGCGCCGATGCGCTGCCGCACACGCTTGGCGGTGACGCGCTTCGCGGACCAGATCGGGGACAGGACGGCCATGACGTCGGCGGTGGTCACGGCGTCGACGGTCTTGTCGCCGATGCGCGGGAACGCGTAGGTGCCCAGGGTGGCGCGCCACTGGTGCTCCGAGCCCCTGCGGTCCTTCCAGTTGGCGGCGTGGATGGCGATGACGGTCTCCAGCGCCTGCGCGAAGGTGGGCACTGCCTTGGCCGAGCGCCGGGGATCGTGGCCGCATGCGATCTCGCGCGCGTTGTCGAGCGCCTTCTCGCGGGCCATGCCGAGGGTGACGACGGGGTAGCGGCCAAGCCCGAGGCTGGTCGGTCTGCCGTCGATGCGGACGCTCTGCGTCCACGACTTGTTGAGGCCGCCGCGGGTGGCGGGCCGGACCAGGAGGCCGAGCCCGAGACCGCCGCGCCCGTCGCCGTAGCGACCAGGCGCCTTGACGTTCCTGACGAACGTGGCGGACAGCATGAGGGGTCTGATTTTCATTTCCCGTTCCTTGTTCCGTTACAAACGAGTGCTGAGAAGCAGTGTGCCTCGGTGATGCGCCCTACGTCAAAAAATGTTTATTTATCAGAAGGTTAATGAACTTCCTGCGAAGTCCTGAAACCCCCGAAAACACCCCTTGAGCGGGCCACCCAGCGCTCGCTTGGGTGCATGTCCACATTGGCGAAGGCACCGGCGGTGCCGTGGCGCTGGTCGCCGCCGAACGGCAGCCCAGAGGCGCTCCGAATGACGCGCTGCTCGCGATAGCGGATCTTCTGGTCGAAGGCGTAGGCGCCGACCGTGAGTTCAAGCTCGTCGCTGAGCCAGCCCGTGTAGCGCAGTTCGTTGCTGACCTGTTCCTGGTCGGTGTAGGCCCATAGGTGGAAGATCGGCTGCGTCGTGGAGTCGATGTCGGCGAGCGACTCGTGGCCGACGCCGCGCAGGCCGAAGACGTTGACGAGGCGGCCGTTGTCGAGACGCCGCTCGGCTTCGACCACGACGTGGCGCCAGTCCACGTCGGAGAAGCCCACCTCGTCAATGGCAAAGTCGAAGCCCTGGTAGCGGTAGCGATTCTGGGTCGCGGGGCCGTCGCCATCGGAGTTGCCACGTTCGAGGATGACGGTGATGTCCAGGTTCTCCGTTGGCTTGAAGGCAAGTATCGGCCGGGCGGACCAGGCCGTCTCAGCTCCCACTGCGCCGCCGCCTGGGGCGTCGTTGTCGAACCAGCCTTGGTCGTCGCGATAGCTGACGGCGAGCCGGGCATCGAGGGCTCCTTCCATGAAGCTGTGTTCTGCCGCTCCGGCCAGGCGGGTCTCCGGACCGCTCGCCTGGCGCACCGATGCGTAGCCGGATGACTCGCCGGACGGTCGGCGCGAGCGCAGCAGCACGGCGCCGCCGATCACATTGCGGCCAAACAGCAAGCCCTGCGGGCCGCGCAGCACCTCCACGGCTTCGAGGTCAAGCATGTCCATGATGACGCCGTAGTTGACGCCCAGATACATCCCGTCGACGAACACGCCCACGGTGGGGTCGATCGACGGGATGGAGCCGGCGACGCCCATGCCTCGGATCGAGAAGTTGGCGATGCCCTTGCCGGTGCCGATGCCGTCGAAGGCGACGTTGGGGAGGGAGTAGCCGAGTTCCTCGATGTCGTTGACGTGGAGGGCGTCGAGTCGGGCGCCATCGAGGACGCTGACGGCACCGACAACATCCTGCGCCGCTTCCGCCACGCCCTTCTTCGACGCCGTGGTGACGACCTCCTCTAACAGTCGTGGCGTGGCAGCGGTCGAGTCCTCCTGCTGGGCGTCGGCGGCGCCGGCGAAGGCCACGCAGATGATGGGCAACGCCAGCAGCGCGCGCCTATCGGCGCGCGAGGGAAGGCAGGATGCCTTCCCTCCGATGGCCCGTCCTTGTTCAAGCACTGGGTGTAGCGCCCTCAACCATGAATCAGCGTGCCGACGCCGCCGTCGGTGAGCACCTCGAGCAGCACCGCGTGGGGCACGCGGCCGTCGATGATGTGGGCGCTCCTGGTGCCGGCGTCCACGGCCGAGATGGCGCAGTCCACCTTGGGCAACATGCCGCCCTCGATGGTGCCGTCTGCGATGAGCGCGTCCACGGCGCTGCGGTCCAGGCCCGTCAACGTATTGCCCTCGGGATCGAGGACGCCGGGGGTGTTGGTGAGCAGGATGAGCTTCTCCGCTTGCAGGTGTCCGGCAACCGCGCCGGCAACGAAGTCGGCGTTGATGTTGTAGGACTCGCCGTCCGGCCCCACGCCCACCGGCGCAATGACCGGGATGAAGTCGCGGGCGATGAGGGCATCGAGCACGTCGGCGTTCACCTCGTCCACCTCGCCGACATGGCCGATGTCGATGATTTCCGGGACTCCGATCTCAGCGCTCGTCACCGTCGGCGCCGTCCCTTTCGCCTCCCCAGCATCTTGCGCCCCACGCGACACCAGCTTGAGCTTGCGCGCGCGAATCAGTTCGCCGTCCTTGCCGGTGACGCCCACCGCCCGACCGCCGGCCGCGTTCAGCAGCGACACGATGTCCTTGTTGACGAGGCCCCCAAGCACCATCTGCACGACATCCATGGTGGCGGCATCGGTGACGCGCATGCCGTCGACGAAGCGCGTGGGGATGCCCAGCCGGTCGAGCAGGTCGCCGATCTGCGGGCCGCCGCCGTGGACGACGATGGGATTCATGCCCACCAGCTTCATCAGCACGATGTCGCGGGCGAAGGCACGCTTGAGCTGGGCGTTCTCCATCGCGTTGCCACCGTACTTGACGACGATGGTGGTGCCGTGGAAGCGCTGGATGTAGGGCAATGCCTCGGTGAGCACCAGCGCGGTGCCGTCATGCGAGGGATGGGGGATGGCTTCACTCACGGCGCGGTCTCCTTGGCTCGCTCGTGACCCGCATTATTCATGATGCGAGAGGAGCGACCGGCTCTTCCCCTGCGGAAAAGCGCAAGGCCGGGTCCACGGCCAAGAGTTCGCGTTGGAAGGTCTGTTGAATGCGCGCCAAGGCGCCGGCGTTGTCCGCCTCGAAGCGCAGGCTAAGCACGGGACTGGTGTTGGATGCGCGCACGAGACCAAAGCCGTCGTCGTGATCGACGCGGATGCCGTCGATGGCCGTGATCGTGCCGCCGCCGAAGGACCCTTGGCGGAGCGCATCGACGATCTCGAACTTGCGCGCGTCAGTGGTGGCGATCTTGATCTCCGGCGTCGAAACCCCACGCGGCAGGGCTCCGAAGACCTCCGCGGCGCTAGCCTCGCTCGCGGCCAACAGTTCGAGCGTCCGAGCGGCGGCGTAGATGGCATCGTCGAAGCCAAACCAACGGTCTGCAAAGCAGATGTGGCCCGAGAATTCGCCACCGACCAGCGCGCCGGTTTCGCGCATGCTCGCCTTGATGTGAGAGTGTCCCGTGCGGCAGAGGATGGGCTGGGCGCCAACGGCTTCGGCCACGCGCGCCACATGGCGACTGCACTTCACGTCGTAAACGATGCCGGCGCCGGGATGCTCGGCGGCGATGGCGCGGGTGAAGAACATAAGCAGGGTGTCGGGCCAGACGATGTCGCCCGTGTTTGTAACGACGCCAAGACGGTCGCCGTCGCCGTCGAAGGCGAGGCCCACATCGGCCTGACTCTGCGCCACCGCCTCCATCAGATCCGCCAGGTTCGCGGGTTCAGCCGGGTCTGGATGATGATTCGGGAACGACGCATCCACCTCCGCGTAGAGCGCTGTCACCTCGCAGCCAAGCGCCGACAACAAGCGCGGTGCCACGAGCCCAGCAACGCCGTTGCCGCAATCCACCACCACCTTCAAGGGGCGGGCCAAGGTCACGTCCGCCAGCACCCGCTCGCAATAGCTCGGCAGCATGTCGGCGCGCTCGCGCCTTGGCGCGCCCGGCGGCGGCTTCGGTGTTGCGTCGAGGTTGATCCGCAGTTGTTCGATGGCATCGCCCGCCAGGGTGATGCCGCCGAGCATCATCTTCAGGCCGTTGTATTCCGGCGGGTTGTGCGAGCCGGTCACCATGATGCCGGTGCCGGTGCCCGTTTCGTGGGTGGCGTAGTAGAGAAGCGGCGTCGGCACGGTGCCGATGTCGATGACATGGGCGCCGCCCCGCATCAGGCCCAGGGCGAGGGCGTCCGTCAGCGCCGGCGTGGACTGGCGGCCATCGCCGCCGACCGCCACGGCAGGGCACGATGCGGCAAGGGCCTGCGCCGCGAACGCCGTGCCAATGCTCTGCACCACGTCCTCGCTCAGGTTGTCGCCAGCGATGCCGCGAATGTCGTAGGCGCGGAACATCGCGGGGTCCGCAGCAGGTATGTTCATGTGTTGGATGTTAAGCCCGTACTGTTAGCTCTGACTCGTGCAGCCCGCCCCTACGCGTCCCGCGCCGCATCCATCGGTGCGTCAAGACGCATTCCTCGTAGGCCGTCTCGAATTCGTCGATGCATTCAATACGGGCGGGGACAAGCCCCGCCCCTACGGGGGAGTAACGGGGGAGGCCGAGCCGGATGGATTGCTGCTCGAGCGTTGACAGTTCCGCGCCGCGTACAGTTCTGCAACCTCGTCCATCACGGCGGTGGCGATGGTGTCCTTGGGTGCTTGGGAGAAGACTGTCTCGCCGCCGTCGTGGATCACCGTGACGGCGTTTTCCGGGCTGTCGAAGCCGATGGCGGAGTTGGAGACGTCGTTTAGCACGATCACGTCGAGGTTCTTGCGCAGGCGCTTCTCCCGAGCGTGCGACAGGACGTTTTCCGTTTCGGCGGCAAACCCCACCCGAAACACGTCCGGATTGGCGGCGGCGGCGCAGGCCAGGATGTCGTCGTTTTCCGCCAGCGCAATCGTCGGTGCCGTGTCCTGACGGCTCTTCTTGATCTTCTGCCCCACCACCTCGGCGGGGCGGTAGTCGGCGACGGCGGCGACCGCGAACAGGATGTCCACGTCGAGGTGGGCAAGCACGGCGCGCTGCATCTCGGCCGCGGTGGTGACGTCGATGCGCTTCACGCGAGGGGGCGTCGCAAGTGTCACCGGGCCGGCCACGAGCGTCACGTCCGCCCCAGCGCGCTGCGCCGCCGCGGCGAGAGCAAAGCCCTGCTTGCCGGAACTGCGATTGCTGATGAAGCGCACCGGGTCAATGGGTTCGCGGGTGGGGCCAGCGGTGACGAGCACCCGTGTTCCGGCCAGTGCTCCCGTTCCGACGTTGGCGTCACCCAGAGACCCAAGCACGATGCCAGCAATCTCGGCCGGCCCGGTCATGCGCCCCGGCCCGAATTCGCCGCACGCCTGTTCCCCCACGTCCGGACCGATGAGGCTCACGCCCATTTCCTGCAGCAGCGCCACGTTGCGGCGGGTGGCGGGGTGTTCCCACATCTGGGTATTCATGGCAGGGGCGACGAAAACCGGCGCGCGCGTCGCCAGCCAAGTGGCAGTCACCAGATCGTCCGCCATGCCCCACGCCATGCGCGCCATCAGATTGGCGCTTGCGGGTGCCACCAACAACACGTCGGCCATGCGCGCGAGCTCAATGTGGCCCATGCCGTCCGCCGCTTCCGCAGCCCAGATGTCCGACAGAGCAGGGCGCCCGGCCACCGCCTGAAGCGCCGTAGGCGTCACGAACCTATGCGCATTGGCAGTCAGCAAGGGCACCACTTCGACCCCGGAGCGTGAGAGATGTCGCACAAGCTCCGGGGTCTTGTATGCAGCGATGCCGCCGCTGACGGCAAGTAGGATTTTCTTCGCTTGCATCTGGTCGCCGAAAGCCGTCGAAAGTCCGCGAATAGCCAAGAATGCTGGAGAGCCGCAACCATATCACGCGAGCTGCCGGACCGGCTCTGGGCCGCTCGCAGGGACCTGCCGCGAACGGGGAAGCCCCGCCGCAAGGCAGGTGCCGCCGCGGTCCGATGGCGGCACGGCCGAAGCAAGTTCAGGCGGGCGCGTCGGAACAGCCCCGGGAGCGAGCGCTCCAAGGCGACGCTTCGCACCTGCGCGACGCGGAACTTGTGGCGCTGGTGCTGCGCACCGGCCATGCCGGACAAGACGCCGTGGAGCTGGCCGAAGAGTTGCTTCTGAGGTTCGATGGCGTGCGCGGGCTCATGAGCCAGAGCGCCGAGGTGCTTGCAACCATTACCGGTCTCGGCGATGCGAAGGTCGCGGGCCTGCTTGCGGTGCGCGAGCTTGGCAAGCGTTTCGAACGCGAGGGCTTTCGCAAGCGCCGCATCATCCGTGGCGCCGAAGACGCACGCCAGTATCTCTATCTGCATCTGGCGGGAATGGAGCGCGAGGTCTTGGGCGTGTTCCTGCTCGACGCCCGCAACCGATTGCTGGCAACGGAGGACCTGTTCTGGGGCTCGGTAGATCGCTCCATCGTGTATCCACGCGAGGTGCTGAAGGCGTGCATGCGCCGCAACGCAGCCGCCATCGTGCTCTACCACAACCACCCATCCGGCACCGCCGAGCCGAGCGCCGCCGACCAGCACATCACGCGGCGCCTGAAGACCGTGCTCGACGAGGTGGACGTGCGGCTGGTGGATCACCTGATCATCGGCGCCGAGGGCATCGTCTCGATGGCGGAACGGGGGCTGCTTTGATCTAGGCAACCGTCCAACATACGGACTGCACACGGCATCAACGGCGGCTCGCCGGTTTTGCGTGCGACATCCCCTACGCCCCCGTGCGACACGTCCAACCTTTGCCTCGCACGCGCGCTTAAGGTATAAACGCCGCCCTTTCGACGGCAGAGCCAACCGATGTCCCAGGTTTGCGAAGTCACCGGCAAGCGGCCGATGGCGGGCAACAACGTCTCGCACGCGAACAACCACACCAAGCGGCGGTTCCAGCCCAACCTGCACTACCACCGCTTCTACGTGCCGTCCGAGGATCGCTTCGTGCGGCTCCGGGTGTCGGCCGCCGGAATGCGGATCATCGACAAGCGCGGCATCGAGGCGGTGCTGCAGGATTTGGGCAAGCTGCGCCGGCCGGCGCAAGACGCCGCGCCGAGCGCCAAGGGAGAATAGCCAATGGCCAAGAAGGGCAAGCGCGAGAAGATCAAGATGGTGTCGAGCGCCGACACCGGGCATTACTACACCACCACGAAGAACAAGACCTCGACGCCGGACAAGCTCGAGTTTCGCAAGTTCGATCCGGTGGTGCGGCGCCACGTTGCCTACCGGGAAGCGAAGATCAAGTAGCTGCGTGCCCCGCGTCGCGGGGCAGTCGACGAACCGTGCCTGAGCTGCCGGAGGTCGAGACCACGCGGCGCGGTCTCTCCCGGGCAATTCCCGGGCGACGACTGCAACGAATCGTCGTCCGCAATCCCGCGCTGCGCTGGCCGGTGCGCCTGCCACCCGACATCGCCGGCGAGCGTTTCGGCGAGGTCGGTCGGCGCGGCAAATACCTGCTGCTGCCCCTCGACAGCGGCGGCCTCATTCTTCACCTCGGCATGTCCGGTCACTTGGCGTTCGTGGACGCGGTACGCGACGCCGGCAAGCACGACCACATCGACCTCGTGCTGGACGATGGCCGCGCCGTGCGCTTTACCGACCCACGCCGATTCGGCAGCCTGCACTGGCAGCCCTTTCCCCTGCTAGGGCATCCCCTATTGAATCGCCTCGGCCCAGAACCCTTGTCAGCAGATTTCGACGCCGCCTATCTGGCATCCGAAGCACGCGGACGGCGCACCGCCATCAAGTCGCTGCTGATGGACGCGCGGGTGGTGGTGGGAGTGGGCAACATCTACGCCAACGAAGCGCTGTTCCTGGCCGGCATCCGACCGCGCCGCGCCGCCGGCCGCGTCTCCAAGCCCCGCCTCGCGCTGCTCGTCGCCGCCGTGAAGGCGACGCTAGCGCGAGCCATAGACACCGGCGGCACGACCCTCAGGGACTTCACCGGCACAGACGGCAAACCCGGTTACTTCCGACAGGAACTGCACGTGTACGGCCGCGGCGGCGAGCCTTGCCGCCAGTGTAGAAAGCTCCTGACGGAGGTGCGGCATGGGGGCCGAGCAACAGTGTACTGCGCCGCCTGCCAGAGCTAGCGCGGACTAGCGCCTCTGCACAGCCCGCAGGCGGCCCCCCTCCGAGAAACGGCGAGGAACGCCGTTTCTCGACTCCCCCGCTAGGGGGGAGTGACAGGAAAGTGCGCGCCACCACCCTTGTTGGAGGTGCCAGGGTCCCGTCACTCCCCCCTCGCGGGGGAGTCGAGAAAAGCGTCCTCGCTTTTCTCGGAGGGGGGGCCGCCGACCCAAAACCCCGTACACCACAATCCCCGAACAAAGCCCCTCCCGTCCCTCCTCCTTTCATTTCTCTGGAAGGGGAGTCGTAAAGCGCCTCGCTTTTCGGAGGGGCCTTCCCGCAAAGGGAGGGTTCTCAACTCCGGCGCAAGCGTCGTTTTCTACGGCGCGGCCTCCTGGCGCGCTCTGCGAGCGTCGGCAGTTGCTTCGCAACTGCTGGCCGCCTCTCTCGGCGGGAGCGAAGGCAGAGCGACCATTCGCGAACGCTCCCTGTTCACAATCGGACACTGGCGCAACCATGCATTTCATGAGGAAGGGAGAACCGCCAGCGTCGTCCACCGAAAGGAAGGCGGTTCGGCCTGATGCGGCGCATGGCACGGGTTTGGCATCCTCGCCGGGAACCGTCAAAGCGCAAGGGCTTGCCCGGATGACTTTCGCCTTCGTCGTGGATCTGCGCCAAGCGGCCAAGAGCCTGGCACGCTCGCCCGGCTTCACGGCAGTGGTGGTGTTGACGCTGGCTGCAAGCCTTGGCTTTGCCACCGCCATCTATGCTGCGCTCAAGCATGTTGTGATCGATCCGCTGCCGCATCCCGATTCCGAACGCCTCATGGTGCTGCGCAGCGAAGTGCCCGGCTCTGGCACGGATGAAGAGTGGGCTGCCTCCACCGCCCAATACTTCCACTTCCGCGACCACGCCCAGTCACTGGCTGACATCGGCTTCGTGGACATGTCCGCCGTGGGCGTGGCAGGACATGACGAGGGCGGTGCAGCGCAGGCACGGGTTAGCGTCATCACCGCCGGCATCCACCGCTTGATGGGCGCCCGCGCCCTGCACGGGCGGTTGTTCGCGGAGCCGGACGACGATCCCGGCGCGCCACCCCTGGCCGTGCTGGGGGAGGGCTTCTGGCGCACCCATTTCGGGGCGGACCCGGACATCGTCGGCAACACGGTTCGTCTCGACATCCCGTGGGAGCAAGGCGCCATCGAAGTGATCGGCGTGGCAGCGACACCGGGTGGTACGCCCCTTGACGAAACGGACATCTGGCTGCCGAAGTTCCTCAACCCGGCAGGCCCCCACTACAACCAGCACAGCTACCTCGTGCTGGCGCTGCGAAGCCCGGACGTGTCGCTGGCGGCGGCGCAAGCGGATGCGCAACGACTCACGCGCGAACTGACCACCGCGTTCCCGGATGTGTACCCCACCACTTTCATTGAGGACTTCGGCTTTCGCAGCAGATGGCAGCCGTTGCGGGAAAGCCTGACCCGGGGCGCGGCGGCGCCGCTGTGGATTGCCCAGGGCGGCACGGCGCTGCTCCTGCTGGTGGGATGGGTTGCGGTGGCGAATCTCTTTCTCGCGTGGATCGAGACGCGACACCCGGAGATGGCGGTGCGGCAGGCGTTCGGCGCCGGTCGCGGGGCGGTTCTGCGCCAGCTCGCCTCGTCCAGCGCGCTGCTCGTGGCCGGTGCCTGGATCGTCGGCATCTTGATTGCCTGGTGGATCTGCGGGGTTCTTGCCGCATTGCCCCTAGGCATTCCGCGCATGGACAAAATCGCCGTGGATGCCGGCGTGCTGCTGGCCTCGCTTGCGGCGGCGCTGCTGGTGGTGGTCTCGTTCGTAGGCCTCGCGGCCTGGCGAATGCGACGCGCTTCCGGGCGACTGGTGGAAGCCGGCCGAGGCACCACGGCCAGCCGCGACCGACAGCGAGCCCGCACCGCCTTGGTGGTCGCGCAGGTGGCCGTGGCGTTCGTGCTGCTGGTGGGCGCGGGTCTGTTGCTGTCGAGCTTTCGCAATCTGGCTGCGGTGAACCCGGGCATCGACCCCACCGGCACGGTTCACGTTCGATTAGGGCCGGACAGCAGCCAGACCGGCCGTTGGCACAGCTTCCTCCAGGAACTCATCGAGCGTGTATCGGCGCTGCCCGGCGTGGCCGTCGTGGGGGCGTCCCAGAGCCTGCCCTTTGACCGCGGCTACATTGGTTGCGTGGCGCAGTACTTCGAGGACGAGGGGATCGCAGAACGTCTGGACGCCGCAGAACTTACAACCTGCGGTGTGCAGGACTTCGTGACTCCGGGATACTTCGAGGCGGTGGGCATGCCCCTCCTGCGCGGGCAAACTCTGGACTGGCGAGATTTCAACGACCCGGCGCGGCGGAGCGCCGTCGTCAGCCGGGCGTTCACCGCCAAGTTCTTCCCGGATCGCCCCGCCATCGGCCAGCGCATCGCTCCCTACGGCTGGCCGTGGTTCACGGTGGTGGGCGTGGTGGGCGACACCTACGCCATATCGGTCGCCGACGATCCCACGGCGCATGTGTACTACCCCCTCTCGGGCATACCGGCTGATGCCGGCTGGCGCCCAAGCCCCATGCAACTCGTGGTGCGAACCGAACTGGGAGACCCCACGGCGATCTTGCCGACCGTGCGTGGCCTCGTCACGGAAATGGACCCGAACATCGTCATGGCGGCGGCCGAACCCTTCGCGGCGGTGCTGGAACGATCCACGAGCCAAGACCGTTTCATGGCGCTCCTGCTCGCTGCCGCGGCCAGCGCATCGCTGCTGCTGGCCGTAATTGGCCTCTACGGCGTGGTGGCCTTTCTGGCCACGAAGCGCACCCCGGAGATCGGCGTGCGGATGGCGGTGGGCGCCCGCCCGGGGGACATCCGCCGCATGATGGTGCTCGGTTCGCTCAAGACCGTCGCGTTCGGCGTCGTCATCGGCGCCGGCGTGAGCCTGGGCCTTGCGGGTTTGGTGCGCGGCGTTCTGTTCGGGGTCGCGCCAACCAATCCGGCGGTGTATGTCGGCAGTGCGCTCCTGTTGGTGCTCGCCGGCGGTGCGGCAAGCTGGCTGGCAACGCGACAGGCGACGCGGATCACCCCGCTCGACGCGTTGCGTGTGCAATAGGCGGCAGAAAGCGAGGGCGCTATCTCGGCGGAAGGAGGCCGGTCGATTCCCCGCACTTCATGAATAATCCGGGCCAACACTCCCTCACGGTGGAACCATTGCCCCATCCGAGTCAGCCCACGATTCTTGTTGCGGATGATCAGTCGGACGTCCTTGAGGCCCTGCGTCTGCTGCTGAAGGGTGCGGGCATGGCGGTGCTGACGGCGCATTCGCCGGACGAAGTGCTGAAGGTGGCGGCCGCCCGCGATCTCGATGGCGTGCTGGTGGACCTCAACTACACGCGCGACACCACCTCCGGCAGCGAAGGCATGGACCTTCTGCGCTCGCTCAGAGAACTCGACGCCACGCTTCCTATCGTCACCATGACCGCTTGGGGCAGCGTCGAAGGCGCCGTGGAGGCGATGCGTCGGGGCGCCGGCGATTACGTCGAAAAGCCTTGGGACAACGACCACCTCGTGGCGACGCTCAGCACCCAAGTGCAGCTTGGCCGCGCCCGCCGGCTCGGCCAGCGTCTCGCCGACGCAGAGCGGCGGCGCGAACTGGGCTCCACCGCGGACTTCGTGGCGGCTTCCCCCGTCATGCAGCCCGTACTGGAAATGATCGCCAACGTTGCCCCTTCCGACGCCAACGTCCTCATCACCGGCGAGCACGGAACCGGCAAGGAAGTGGTGGCGCGGCGGCTGCACGCGCTCTCCAAGCGCGCGGGCCAGGCACTGGTGACGGTGAATGCCGGTGGCTTCAGCGACGGCGTGTTCGAGAGCGAGCTCTTCGGCCATGTGCGCGGTGCCTTCACCGATGCCAAGAGCCGACCGCGCCGGCTGCTTTGAACTCGCCCACGAGGGCACCCTGTTTCTCGACGAGATCGCCAACCTGCCCTGGACACAGCAAGGCAAGCTGCTCCGAGCCTTGGAGAACCGGGAAATCCAGCGGGTTGGCTCGAGCAGGGTGCGGCGGGTGGACGTGCGGGTGATTGCGGCGACCAACGCAGACATCGCGGCCGCGGTAGCGAAACGCGAGTTCCGCGAAGACCTTCTCTATCGGCTCAACACCGTACAAATCCACCTGCCGCCCCTGCGCGAGCGAACCGAAGACATCGCCGAGCTTGCCGCGGGCTTCCTCGCCCGCGAGGCGGCGCACTACGGCAAATCTGTCGACAACTTCAGCGATGCCGCAATGCAAGCGCTCGTGCGCCACCGGTGGCCCGGCAACGTGCGCGAACTGCACCATGCGGTGGAGCGCGCCGTACTGGTCGCCCCGGGCGGCGTGGTTGCCGAGGCTGACCTTGGCCTTTCGAGGGCAGAAGGCGAGGCGAACCTCGAAGCCATGACCCTGGCGCAAGCGGAGTGCGTGCTGGTGGGAAAGGCGATGAAGCGCCACGGCGACAACGTCACCCGCGCGGCGCGGGACCTCGGCATCAGTCGCGCGGCGCTCTATCGCAAGATTGAGCGTTGCGGGCTTTGACCCGGAAGGATCGTTCCGCAAGACGGGGCAGCGATGCCCGCCTGCTCTCCGTCGCGGTTCTTCTGGCGGCCGGTTTGCCGGGCAGCGCGGTGGCGTTGGCCCTGCTTTGGACGCAGGGACATCCGGCCATTTTGCAGTGGGGGTTGACCGCAGTGGTGGTTGGCGCATGGCTCGGTGCGGCCCTGGTGTTGCGCACCTCGCTCAACCGCACGCTGCGGACCATGGCGAGCCTGCTCGGCGCCTTGCGCGCCGGCGACTACTCCATCCGCGCTCGCCATGCCGGCGGTGACGACCCCCTCTCCCTCGTCTATGTCGAGATCAACGGCTTGGAGCGTCAGCTCCGCGAGCAACGCCTAGGTGCGGTGGAAGCCAGCGATGTGCTGCATCGGGTACTGGCGGAGATCGACACCGCGGTGATGGCCTTCGACGAGCGGTCGGCGCTGCGCGTCATCAACCGGGCGGGGGAACGCTTGCTCGGCGGCGCGGCGGCGGACTTGGTCGGCAAGTCTGCCGACGAACTGCACCTCGGCGAAGCCCTGGCCGGTGACGCGCCCCACACGGTGGTTCGGGAAGATGCATCCGCACGACGCCACTGGCAGGTCCGTCGCAACGTGATCCGGCAAGGCGGCGAGCGGTTGACCCTGGTGGTGATGACCGACCTCGAACGCACCCTGCGCGAGGAGGAGCGGGCCGCCTGGCGGCGACTCGTGCGTGTGCTCGGACACGAGATCAACAATTCGCTGGCACCCATCAAGTCCATTGCCGAGAGCGTTCGTGCGCTGCTGCGGGAGCACGCTGGCCGGGGCGATTGGACGGCAGATGCCGACAGCGGCCTCGCGGTCGTTGCGAGTCGGGCCGAGTCCCTGCGTCGCTTTCTTGCCGCCTACGCACGGCTGGCGCGTTTGCCGCCGCCGACCCGGGCGCTGGTGGATGTTGGCGCATGGGTGCGGCAGGTTGCGGAACTCGAAACGCGCATGTCGGTCTCGGTGCAGGGCGTGGAAGGCGTCGAAGTTCGGGCCGATCGAGATCAGCTCGACCAGGCCCTGATCAACTTGATTGCCAATGCGGTCGATGCATCGCTCGAAACCGACGGTGGGGTCGAAGTCCACTGGCGGCTCGAGGGTGATCGCGTAGCGGTGATGGTCGACGACGAAGGCGCCGGCATCGCCGAAAGCGATAGCCTGTTCGTGCCTTTCTACACCACCAAGCCCGGCGGCTCCGGCATCGGTCTCGTGCTGAGCCAACACATCGCCGAGAACCACGGCGGTTCGCTGACGCTGCGCAACCGCACGGACCACCAAGGCGTGCGCGCCCGCCTGACCCTGCCCGTGTGGGACATCTGATTCGGTCCGGTTGTGTCCGCAGGCGAACACTGGATGTCTGCAAACGGACGCCCGGAACGCTTCTCGTGAGGTATTCCTTCCGTCAATGCTCCAAGGAGCGCCTTGGCACACCCTTTGCGTGTTCGTGGCAATGACGAGCGGAATCGCCAGCGTCAATTGCTTCGCAACTCCTAGGATTTCGACGGCGCCGCCACGGCGACTTGCTGCCGTCGGCACCGGGGCGGACGAAGCGGTGGAAGGCATGGACCTGCCGCGTGGCGAGCGACCGTGGTGGCAAGCGAAGCGACGCTGGCTGGTTGGCGCGATCGCTGTCTTGGTCGGGATGGTGGCCATCCTGGTGGCGGCCAACCTCGAACCCGCCATCCCTTCGCTGCCGAAGGAGTCCGTGTGGCTCGGGCAGGTGGAGCAGGCCGAGTTTGTCCGGGACGTGCGCGGCCCCGGCACGCTGGCGCCGATGCAGCTTCGCTGGATCAGTGCGGAGAGCCCGGGCCGGGTGCAGGAAATCCTGGCCCTACCCGGCATTGAGGTCGCCCCCGACACTCCCCTCCTGCGACTCGACAATCCAGAGCTCGAAATCCAGTTGCTCGACGCCCGCCAGCAACTGTCCGACGCCGCAGCTTCCCTCGTGCGGCTGCGCTTCGAAGCGGAGTCCGACCGGCTGGCGCAGGTGGCGCTGATCGCCAGCGTGCGCACGCAGTATCTGGAAGCAAAGCACCGCGACGAAATCAACCGTGAACTGCGCGTGCAGGCGCCGGGCTTGGTGGCGGATTTCGACTTGGCGCGGGGCGAGCAGTTGGTCCAGGAACTCGCCAATCGCATGAGAATCGAGGCCCGCCGCCTAGGCGTGCTGGGCGATTCCACCGACCGGCAGATCGCCGCGCTGGAGGAACAGTTGGAACGTCTGCGCGCTATCTCCCGATTCCACGAACAGCGCATTGCATCGCTGAACGTCACCGCTGGCGTGGCCGGCGTTCTTGCCGAACTGCCGCTACAAGCCGGGCAATCGGTGCAGGCCGGAGACATCCTCGGGCGCGTAGTCGAACCGCGTCGTCTCAAGGCCGAGATTCGCATTCCACAGGGGCAGGCGGAAGGGGTCGCCCCCGGCCAGCAGGCGATTGTGGACACACGCGGCCACCGCATCGAGGGCACGGTCAGCCGCGTCGATCCCACCGTGCGATCCGGCACCGTCACCATCGACATCGCCTTGCCCGAGTCGCTCCCGGCCGCAGCCCGGCCGGACATGAGCGTGGACGGCACGGTGATCATCGACCACATCGACAGCGCCATGACCATCGCCCGTCCGCCGCACGCAAAGCCGCACACCACCGTGGGCATCTACCGCCTGCAAGGCGACGTGGCCGAGCGCGTGCCCGTGCGATTGGGCCTCGTTTCAGCAACGAGGGCCGAGGTGTTGGAGGGACTCGAACCCGGCGACACGGTGGTGCTGTCGGACATGACCTCGCTCAAGGATCACGATCGGGTGCGGATCGATGGCACGTGAGCCAACCAAACCTGCGGCAAAGACGACTATGGACCCGAGCGAAGACCCCTTGGGGAAAGGCAGGGTGCTTCCCCGCCCAACGCCCGTCGTTGCCGGGACCCCAAGGACATCAAGGAGAGAACAAGCGAGATGACTGAATCGGCCCAGCCCCTCATCCATCTGCACAGCCTCGGCAAGGTCTTCTACACCGAAGAACTGGAAACCCATGCCTTGGCGGATGTGCATCTCGACATCCACGAAGGCGAGTTCGTCTCCATCGCCGGGCCATCCGGCTGCGGCAAGTCCACGCTCCTCGCCATCATTGGCCTGCTCGACACGGCCACGGCTGGCGAGTACCGGCTCGATGGCGAGGCGGTGCACGGCCTCTCCGTGGCCGAGCGCGCCGCCATTCGCAACCGCGCGATCGGCTTCATCTTTCAGGCCTTCAACCTGATCGGCGACCTGACCGTGTTCGAGAACGTGGAACTGCCGCTGGTGTACCGCGACATGGCCTCGTCCGAGCGCAAGGAGCGCGTGCTCAGGAGCCTCGAACGGGTAGGCCTCGCGCACCGCGAGCGACACTTTCCATCGCAGCTCTCCGGCGGTCAGCAGCAGCGCGTCGCCGTCGCCCGCGCCATCGTCGGCGAGCCGCTGATCCTGCTGGCCGACGAACCCACCGGCAACCTCGACTCCAACAACGGCAGCGCGGTGATGGACCTCTTGGGCGAACTGCACGGCGACGGCGCAACCATCTGCATGGTCACCCATGATCCCCGCTACGCCGATGTGGCCGAGCGCACCCTGCACCTGTTCGACGGCCGAATCGTCGCGGAGGACGCCGCTTGAGCCCCGTTTGATCTCCTGACCAGAGGAACCACAAATGTCCAATCTCCGTCTGCAACTGGCGCGCACCAACAGGCGCGTCGCCGACTCCCCTGTGCGAACCGCGTGCCTTCGTGCTCGCATTCGCTCACAACTCCGCCTCTCGCTTGCCGCCCTGGCCGTCGCCCTCGGCGTGACAGGGTGCGTGTTCGTGGCCTCTTCAGACTCCCGCTACCGTAGCGGCCCGCTACACGACTTCGAAATCCTCAACGCCATCGAGCCCGGCAAGACCACCAAGGCCTGGGTGCTGGAGAACCTGGGGCCACCGGCGAGCGCGTACGCGAACGACGCCGGTAACGAGGTGTTGCGATACGTCTCCCTCAAGGAACGGGATACCGAACTCGCCGTCTTTCTCCTCTTCGCCGTCGACCTGTCGGACGAGGAGATCAAGACGATGCACATCGAAGTCGAGAACGGGCGCGTGAAAGCGTATTGGATTGAGTAGCGGCTCCGGCGCCCAACCCCCCTTCAACGGCGGTCTCGGCTCCGGCGGTCCGCGGTCTTGCCACCGGGCGACCAACCCGATAGAGCACCTGCACGGGAAACGGCATCTTCGGACACTATATTGTCCAAAAGAGTCTGTAAATTCCCGATTTTGGATACAATGATGTCCCCGAAGGCGAAAGGCAGGGCAGTTGGCGCTTCTCTCTCTCACCACCGCCGCAGACGTGCAGCGCGAACTTGCGGCCAGCGTCCGACAGCGGCGGCGGAGTCGCAAGCTCTCGCGGCGGGCGCTCGCGGAGCGGAGCACTGTGCCGGCAGCGACCATCAAGCGGTTCGAGACCACAGGCCAGATTTCCCTGCGCCAGTTCGTGCTGCTCTGGCAGTGTGTTGGAGACCTTGACCAACTTGCGTCGCTGGCGGAGCCCCGAGCCGCGCCGCCGCGGACGATTGACGAGGTGTTGGAGCAGGAGCCGGGCAGGGGCGCCCGATGACGGACTTCACCCCCATCCGCCGCCTCCGCGTGTCGCGCTGCCTTTCCACGGGCGCCATCGTTCCCGTGGGCGAACTGGCGCAGAATCGAGACGACGTTTTTTTCCAATACAGTGAGGGCTATCTGCGCGAGCATCCAAGCCTCTCGCCATTCCAAATGCCGTTCGATGGCTCGGTCCACCGAGCCCCTCGGGACCCCCACGAGGGCCTGCACGGCGTGTTTGCCGACTCGCTGCCCGATGGTTGGGGGCGCCTCCTGATGGATCGCGTTTTCCGGCGGCAAGGCATCGCCGCGAGCCAATTGACGGCGATGGACCGCCTTTCCTTCATCGGCGAACGCGGCGTGGGCGCGCTGCGCTACTCGCCCGCCTCTCCTCCAGCGCCCGCGCCTGCCGGCGAGCCCAGCATCTGGGAACTCGGTACCCACGCCGAGAAGCTGTTCGACGGCGAGGGCGAGGAGCTGTTGGCCTTCCTTGCCGAGGCGGGCAGCTCCGGCGGCGCTCGACCCAAGGCATCCGTGTACTTGCCGGCAGACGCTGCGGCAAGCAGGACACGCATCCTTCCCGAACCCGGGCTCGAGCCGTGGATCGTCAAGTTCACTTCGGCGTCGTTGCCGCTCGGGCATGAGGAGGGCCTCTGCGAAGCGGCCTACCTCCGGCTCGCGCAGAACGCTGGCATCGACACACCGGATTGGCAGCTCCTGCAAGTGCCCGCCGCAGCACCGACAAATGCCACCGCGTGGCTCGCCCAAAGGCGATTCGACTGCACGCCGCCAGATGGTCGGCTCCACATGCACAGTCTCTGCGGCCTGCTCGACGCCGACTTCCGTGCGCCGTCGATGGACTACGAGGACTTGATCCGCGCCAGCCAAGCCCTGTGTGCGAGCCCCTCCGTCGGCCAGACCCAGTTCATCCGAGCCGCGTTCAATCTTTTTGCCGTCAACCAGGACGACCACACCCGCAACTGGTCGTTTCTGCAGGACGACGCAGGCAATTGGCGACCGTCTCCCTTCTACGACGTCACCTTCTGTCCCACTCCCCACGACCAACACACCACCGCCTTCCTGGGCCACGGCAGCGCGCCGCCACGCAAGGCCATGCAGCACTTGGCCGGCCAAGGCAGCTTCGCCAGTTGGTCCCACGCCCGCGAAGCCCTCGAACGCGTCGTGGACGCCCTCGGAAACTGGCCAAGGGTCGCCTCCGAACTCGGCATCCGCCCCGACACCCGGCACCTGATCGACCATCGACTTGACCAGACTCGGAAAGCGAACCGGGCATTGCTCGCATAGCGGCACCGATACCTTCCTCCGAGGGCCCGTCCTTCCGGCGAGAGCCGACGTCAGGCACCGCAGACGGCTACCGCATGGTTTGAACATCGTGGCGCCAACACCAACCATTTTCGGAACCGTAACTTCCACTTTGCGACGCAAAATGGAAGTTGCAGGACAGAAAATGCGAGGCCCATCCGCAGGCAAGAGAGGCCCATATGCCCATCGCGGGTAACGACGGCGCACGTTGTTGTATGGTTGCGCGGTGCAAGAAGCGAGGGGAAGCAGGAGATGTTCAACACACGCGAGGGCCAGTTTGAAGCTGGCGACATCCGCACGGAATACCGCACCTTCGAGGTGAATTCGCTCACGCCGCACATCGGTGCGGAGGTGGAAGGCGTGGACCTGTCAGAGCCGCTCTCGAACGAGCAGGCGCAGGACATCCACGATGCGTGGATGGATTGGAAGGTGCTCGTGTTTCGCGATCAGCAGATCGACCGCGACCAGCACAAGGCGTTCGGTCGTCGCTTCGGCCGCCTGCATGTGCATCCGATGCAGCACAAGTATGGAGGCGATCCGGAAATCCTGACGGTGAAGACCACCGCCGAGTCCGCCTACACCTCCGGCGATGGCTGGCACACCGACGTCACCTGCGACGAGGTTCCGCCGCTCGGCTCGATGCTCTATGTCACCGAAACGCCAGAGAAAGGCGGCGGCGATACCCTGTTTGCGGACATGTACCTCGCCTATCAGCTCCTCTCGCCGTCGATTCGCGAGTTCTTGGACGATTTGACCGCAGTTCACGACGGTGCCGGCCCCTACGTCGGCGCCTACAAGTCCACGCCGCCCCCCGGCGGCTATCCCAAGAACGAGCACCCGGTGGTCATCCGCCACCCGGTCACCCGCGAGAAGATTCTCTACGTCAACCCCGGCTTCACCAGCCACATCGTGGGCCTCAGCCGCGCCGAGAGCCGCGCCGTGCTCGACATGCTCTACCAGCACGTCGCCACCACGCCGCGGCTTTGGTGTCGGGTTGACTGGAAGCCAAACACCCTGACGTTCTGGGACAACCGCTGCACCCAACACCACGCGGTGTGGGACTACTTCCCCAACTCCCGCTACGGCGAACGCGTCTCCATCGTCGGCGATCAGAGACCAGCGGCATGACCACCCGAAGGAATCTCCTTGCCGGCGCCGCCCTCACCCCGCTGCTGCCGCTTGTCGCTCGCGCGGCGGTTGCCGACGCCGCGCCGTTCACCGCATCGAAGCTCGTGTACATCACGCCCCTCAAGAGCAATGGCGAGGAGAGCCGCTGCAAGGCGGAGGTGTGGTTCGGCTGGCACGAAGGCTCTTGCTACGTCGTCACTCAAGCCGACGCCTGGCGAGCCCAAGCGGTGCGCCAAGGCCTCACGCGAGCCCGACTGTGGGTGGGCGAGTTCGGGATCTGGACCGATTCCGACGACGCCTTCCGCACCGCCCCCGAACACATGGCAACGGCCTCGCTGGTGACGGACGCCGACTTGCACGGCGCGGTGCTCGAAGCGATGGGGCCAAAGTACACCGAGGAAGGCTGGGGCACCTGGGGCAACCGCTTCCGCACCGGCCTCGCGGACGGCGACCGCGTAATGCTCCGCTACCGGTTGGACGCCTTACAGTCGACGCAAACCGTCGTCAGGTAGGGACGCCTATTGTTAACGCGATTTCCGCAGCCAGCTGGTCTCGCAGTGTCTTGCCGCCGGAGGGAGGAGGTGCTGAGGCCCGCCGCTTCGAGTCCCCGAGAGACTTGCGCCGCCAAGAGCGCGTCGGTGTGGGAGTAGCTGAGAAAGACGTTCATGGGCTCGTGGGCCCAGCCGCTGCCAAATGACCTTGGCGACAAAACGTAGCAACAGCCGCCACCTTCGTTCAAGCCCCTCCTACCGGCATTGGCGAGCTCTCGGAGGGAGGGCGTCCCGCCCTCCACCGCGCCGCAAGGCGCAGAACACTCGCTCCACCACAAGGCTGCGCGCCCTCGCGGGCGCGATGGAGGGCGAGACGCCCTCCGTCCAGAGGACGGCGACGCTAGAGGCCAAACGCATCCGCTCGCTTGCTTCGCGGTTTCCTACAGCGCGGCCTCCTAGCGCCGCAACGTAGCAACTACCCGAGCGGGGTCGTCGACGCTCACGAGCACTGCCGTGCCGTTCGACAATGGCAAGTACACGACTGCAGTCTTGTCCGTCAGCGCGGTAAGTGCCTTGGTGCCATCGCGTAGCTTCACCCATCCAACCAGGAACCCCGGAAGGCCGATCCCATTCGTGCGTATCACCGGCGCATGGTCCGAATCGTCTAGCAGGTACAGTTCGCGGACGCCTGCGCTCAGCACTTCGGCCCGACTAATCGTGCGGCCGTAGAGCGGCACGTCGAGCACGACTTCGTCCACTTCGATGCGCAGTGACGCCCTCGTGAAGAGATAGGCGTAAAGGGCGAACAGCACAGCCATGACCAGCAGGCCAACCCCGATCACCCGCGTTGTAACCGACGCGAACGCGCCAAGCCACAGCAGGCCGCCCAAACCAAGGAGCGAAACGACGATCAGGCCCATGATGGTGATCGCCAGTGTGCCCGGGAAGGGATGCCTACAACCTCCGTCACCCTACACCCGCGTCTCCTACCTTGTTGCTCAGGCGTTTGCGGCGCTCAGGCACCCAAGTTGTAGAACCGATCCACGTTGCCGCCAAGGATCTTCGCCTGCGACTCGGCATCGAGGCTGGCGATGCCTTCTTTGAGTTCCGCCACGACGCCGTAGGAGGCGTCGATGTGGGGGTAGTCGGAGGCCCAGGTGACGTAGTCGGCGCCGATGTGGCGGACGACTTCGGCGGTCATGCCTTCGTCGGGGTCCATCGAGATCAGGCATTGGCGGTAGAAGTAGTCGCTGGGCTTGAGCTTGAACGGGGCGGCTCGGTGCATCACTTCGGCCTTGTGGTCGAGGCGATCGAGCCAGGCGGAGATCCAGTTGCCGCCGGCTTCGAGCACGGAGCATTTCAGGTTGGGATAACGCTCGAATAGGCCCGATGCCAGCATCGCCGTGAAGGCGGCCATCACGTCGATGGCGAGGAAAGCGAAGAAGAAGAGCGCCGAGCCCACGTTGGGTGCCGGCATGTGGTGATAGGCATTCCGTTCGCGCACCACGACGTGGAAGCCGACGGGCATATCGAGGTCTTGGGCTGCGGCCCAGAAGCGGTCGTACACCGGGTCGGCTAGCTGGCGGCCGTTGCGCGCCGGGGCGTCCGGCGAGAGATAGATGCCGACGCAGCCTTCCTTGCGGGCGCGCTCGGCTTCCGCCACGGCGCCTTCAGGGTCGATGAGCGAGATGTGCGCCACCGGATGCAGCCTTGAGGGATCGTGATTGGCAAAGTCCACGATCCAGCGGTTGTAGGCGCGGGTGTAGGCAGTGGCGAGCGCGGGATCCTCCACGTTGCCTTCCCAGCAGATGCCGATGGTTGGGTAGAGGATGGCGGCGTCGATGCCCTCGTCGTCGAGCACCTTGAGCCTTGCCGCAGGATCGTACGAACCGGGCGGCGACCCGGCGGCGTAGCTGTAGTCCTCCGTCAGACTGCCGAGCATTCCCGAATCGAGATCGATGCCGCCGAGCGTGCCGAGGTTGCCGCGCAGGAGCCGCATGGGCTGGTTGTCGATCCAAAGGCGCTCGAACCCCTCGTCGTCCGGGGCGATGCGGATGGCGCGGTCGCGAAAGGCGGGATCGATGTAGCGCTCCCACGTGTCTGCCGGCTCCAGAATGTGCCCATCGGCATCTACCACTCGACTCATTGGCGGCCTCTACATTTGCGTGTGCGTGTAGCGTTGGCCACGAACAGGCAAGTGTCAATGGGCCAAAGGAAAGGGCACCCTCTTCCCGGCAGCAACCGCACTGATCTCGGAAGGGCCCTTCAACGCCCCCGGAACTCGGCCACGACCGTCAGCGAAGCCGTCCTCGGAGGGCCAATCCAGGCGCCCTGCCCAGCGACTCCGCCAAGGTGCTCCTCATCGAAGAGGTTGTTGACGACGCCCTGCAACTGCAATCCGGCGAGTCGCCCGAAGGAGAACCGCCAGTCAACGCCCACGTGCAGGTCGGCGGTGCCGTATCGCTCAAGACGCCACGAGTTGCCGAAGTCCACAAAGCGAGCGCCGGTGACCTTGTGGCTGATGCCCGCACGCACGGGCCCTCGTCGCCAGTCGAGGGCCACCGCCAACATGCTCGCCGGCACCCCCACGACGCGGTTGCCGGGCACAACGCCGAGCTCGGCGTCGAGTCGATCCCTGCCGGTGCCTAGCTGGCGTGAGTCATTGCGCGTGTACGCCAGGTACAGCTCCACCTCCGCCACGCGAAGCTGCGCGGACAGCTCGACGCCGCGGGACTCGACGCCTCCCGCGTTCAGGAAGGCGCCGTCGGTGCCGATGAGGAAGTTCGGTCCGGCCACGCCTTCGGTGTCCACGAACGCGACTCGGTTGCGGAACGCGGTGTCGTACCAAGTCGCCGCCACCGCGAGCCCTTCGCGGCCAAACCGCAGCCCCACGTCCACGTTTCGCGCCGACTCGGGATCGAGCCCCGCGAGATCAGAGCGGGGACGCTCGAGCAACAGATCGGAGTACGCCCGGTGATTCTCCGCAACCCCGCCGAATAGCTCGAGGCCCGGCACAGGCGTGTCCAGCACCAGCCCCGCCGAGAGAAGAACCGGAGAGTTGCTGTCGATGACGGCATCCGGCACGTCGCCCTGCGCATCGTTGCGCTCCAGCCGTTGGCGCAGCCGCTTGATGCCCGCGCCAAGACGAAGCGGGCCGACCGTCACCGACTCTTCCAAGTACCACTTTGTGGTCCACGCCGGGTAGCGGCGGGCGTACTGACGCCAATAGGGCGTTGGGTCGAACGCGAAACCGATCCGCGTGTCCAGAATTGCGTGCCAGTCGCGTGATTCATCCCGCTTGTAGCCTCCATGCCAGAGTCCGCCGCGCAAGCGGCTCTCGACCGGCCCAAGATCCGCGCGCCAGTCGAGGTCAACCGCGAACCCGGCGCGACCCTTGTGGTAGTGGGTGTGCCGATACGACTGCACGGCCAGTGCGCCCGGCTCGTGGCAGGCGGCATCGGCCTCGGGTCCGCTGCCGCCGTAGGGGAACGTGATGCTGGACCGGCAGCCTGGGAACGGTAGGAGCCGGACGCCGCGCGCATCGACGAAGTACGTCCTGCCAAGAAACGCGCCGCCGTTGACGACCCGCCCCGCCAGCCGCTCCGACTCAGGGCCACCGCCGTCGTCAACCACATCCACCAGATATGGCGGCAGCCAGTCGCCGCGCCCGTCGTTGCGGTGGTAGTACACGCCGCCGGAGAGCGTCGCCTCGCCGAACGACCCTTCCAGCTTGACGTAGGAGAAGGCGTTCTCGCGCAGCGTTGACCAGCCGGGTCGGTAGAGCTGGTCGAGGTGCGGCATGCCGGTCCAATCGGCGGTGAGGCGATCCCAGCGTGGGTCGGCGGCATAGTCCGCCGCGCTGAATAGGCGCTGGTAGTTGTCCTCGTGCACGTCGTCCCAAGAGAGGTAAGCCGTGAGGTCTGCCATGCCCATCGTTGCCGTCAGCTTCGCCGCTACGTGCGTGCGCTCGTTGTCGGCGCTCTGGTTCACCCAGTCGGTTGCCGTCTGCCGCGATGCCGACAGCCACGCCAAAGCGCCGCCGAATACGGGCCCCGTATCGAAGCGGACGGACCATCTGGCGCCGTCGAAGCTGGCGCGCGTCAGCGCCGCCGTGACTTGGCGCGTGTCGAGCGGATCGCTCGTGCGGAAGTCGAGCGTGCCCCCCAACGCTTCGGTGGACCGGGACGCGATGTCGGCGGTGCCCTGGGATACGGCAACCCCGGCGAGGTTCGTCGAGTCCACATAGCGGCCCGCCTTGGCGCCGCCGCCGTAGTTGGAGTTGCCGTTCGGCATGCCATCGATGGTCATGCCAAGCTGCTGTTCATCGAGGCTGATCTGGAAGCCACGCATCGAAATCGTCGTGGACCAGTCGTCGAAGCCAAAGGCGTCGCCTTCCTGGATGGACACTCCCGGAAGGTTGTCGGCCGTTGCCAGAACGCTCGTCAGCGGCGATTGCTGACGCTGCATCGCGGCGGTGGACTCGGCGTTGGCAAACGCCACCTCCCGCTTTGCCACCACGACGACTTCCTCGAATGCCGGCTCCTCGGGCTCATGCTCCGGCGCGCCGGCAATGGGAACCGTCAACAACGCATAGCAGAAAGCGACTGTCTGGGGCTGAATGTGGGCATGCCAGCCACGAGACCGCTGGCCCCCGTCTCCCACACCCGACATGACTCGCCCTCACGACGCCCTTCCATGCAGGATCCTATAGACAACGCAATGTCAGCACGGCACTTGGACGCAAGGCGCGAAAGCCGTACGCTTCCCCGCCGCGCGAGCCCGTGGCGTTTTTCGGGGGCGCGTCCCCCAACTCTTGCCTAGGCAAGTCCCTTGGAGTCACCGCATGAACACCGAAGACGCCGCGACTCGCAATCGCGACCTGCTTGCCGAGAACGACGCCGAGATTCACGCCGCGCTCGCCGGCGAGGAGCGGCGTCAGCGCCTCGGCATCGAGCTGATTCCGTCCGAGAACTACACCTATCCCGAGGTCTTGGCCGTGCTTGGGTCGGTGTTCACGAACAAGTACTCGGAAGGCTATCCGGGGCGCCGGTACTACGGCGGCCAGGAGTTCACCGACGTGATCGAGCGCACCGCGCGGAGCCGGGCGCGCAAGCTCTTTGGCGCGGAACATGCGAATGTGCAGCCGCTGTCCGGGGCGCCGATGAATGCCGCGGTGTATCTCGCGATGCTGGAGCCGGGCGACACCGTGCTCGGCATGGATCTGTCGCACGGCGGCCACCTCACGCATGGCGCGCCGGTTTCGCACATGGGCAAGCTCTACAACTGGGTGCGCTACAAGTCCGATCCAAGCGCCGGCGGTCGGATCGACTTCGACGCCTTGCGCGAGACCGCCATCGAACACCGTCCGAAGCTCGTGGTGTGCGGTTACTCCTCCTATCCGCGCGACTACGACTACGCCGAGTTCAAGGCCATTGCGGACGAGGTGGGGGCGATGACGATGGCGGACGTGTCGCACATCGGCGGGCTCATTGCCGGCGGCGTCATGTCCAACCCCTGCGACTACGGCTTCGATTTCGTCACCACCACCACGCACAAGTCGCTGCGCGGGCCGCGCGGCGGGATGATCCTGACGAAAAAGGAGTTCCGGCGCGCGATCGACAGCTCCGTGTTCCCGGGCCTGCAGGGCGGCCCGCACATGAATCAGGTGGCGGGCGTCGCGGTGACGCTCGGCAAGGCGCTCGAGCCTTCCTTCAAGGGTTACGCCCAGGCTGTGCTCGAGAACGCGCGAGCGCTGGCGGATACGCTCATGGCGGGCGGCGCCAAGCTCGTCACCGGTGGCACCGACAACCACATGATGGTGCTTGACTGCGTCGCCAGCTTCGGCATCGACGGCCGGGTGGCGGAGGAAGCGCTCGACGAAGTGTCCATCACCTGCAACAAGCAGATCATTCCGGACGACCCCAACCCCCCCTTGCGCCCGAGCGGCATTCGCCTGGGCACCCCGGCGGCCACCACGCGGGGGATGGGCCTCAAGGAAATGGAACGTCTGGCCGGGTGGATTCTGCGCACGCTTCAGAGCCACGACGACGAGAGAACCTTGGCGCAGGTGAAGGGGGAGGTTGAGGAGCTTTGCTCCGGATTTCCGGTGCCAGGGTTGCCGTAGCCGGAGGGAGGGCGTCCCGCCCTCCCTCCGGGTTCGTCCACAGCAAGAACCGCGTTGCCGGCGTAACCATATAGCCACTTCGACTAGGGAAGTGGCGTGCAAAAGCCTAGAATGCGCGCCCCCGAATCAACGGCCTTGCCTGGAAGCGTCTTGGCTGCCGGATACACGCTCACGCATCTCAAGCAGCTTGAGGCGGAGAGCATTCACATCATTCGCGAGGTGGTCGCCGAGTTCGAGCGGCCCGTGATGCTCTACTCCATCGGCAAGGATTCGTCGGTGCTGCTGCACCTTGCGAAGAAAGCGTTCTATCCGGGCCCGCTGCCGTTCCCTCTCCTGCACGTGGACACGACGTGGAAATTCCGCGCCATGATCGAGTTTCGCGACCGCATCACTAGGGAGCAGGACCTCGATCTCATCGTCCACACCAACCAGCAGGGCGTCGCCGACAACGTGACGCCGTTCACCTACGGCAGCAAGAAATACACCGACATCATGAAGACCCAAGCGCTCCTGGCGGCGCTTGACGAGCACGGCTTCGATGCGGCCTTCGGCGGTGCCAGGCGGGACGAGGAGAAATCCCGCGCCAAGGAACGGGTGTATTCGGTGCGCGACGGCGGCCACCGCTGGGATCCGAAGAACCAGCGCCCGGAGCTTTGGCGGCTCTATAACGGCAACATCAACCGGGGCGAGGAGGTGCGGGTCTTCCCGCTCTCGAACTGGACCGAGCTCGACGTTTGGCAATACGTCTATCTCGAAGGCATCGAGATCGTGCCGCTGTACTTCGCCGCCGAGCGTCCGGTGGTGGAACGCGACGGCACGCTCATCATGGTGGACGACGAGCGCATGGAACTCGAAGCCGGCGAAGAACCGCAACTGCGCTCCGTGCGCTTCCGCACCCTCGGCTGCTATCCGCTCTCCGGCGCCATCGAGTCCGACGCCAGCACCCTGCCGGAGGTGATCCAGGAGATGCTCATCGCCCGCCACTCGGAGCGGCAGGGGCGGCTGATCGACTACGACGCCACCGGTTCCATGGAGCAGAAGAAGCGCGAGGGGTATTTCTGATGGGTGCGCGCCCGTGAGCCACGCCTCCGACCTCATCGAGACAGACATCCTCGCCTATCTCGAACAGCACGAGCGCAAGGAAATCCTCCGCTTTCTCACCTGCGGCAGCGTTGATGACGGCAAGAGCACGCTCATCGGCCGATTGCTGCACGACTCGCGGATGATCTACGAGGATCAGCTCGAAGCGATCCGGCAGGACAGCCGCACCATTGGCACCCAGCGGGGTGGCGTGGACCTCGCGCTCCTCGTGGACGGCCTGCAGGCGGAGCGCGAACAGGGCATCACCATCGATGTCGCCTACCGCTATTTCTCCACCGCCCGACGCAAGTTCATCATCGCCGACACGCCCGGCCACGAGCAGTACACGCGCAACATGGTCACCGGCGCCTCCACCTGCGATGTCGCCATCATCCTCATCGACGCCAACAACGGCGTGCTGCCGCAGACTCGGCGCCACAGCTACATCGCCCAGCTCCTCGGCATCCGGCACCTGATCGTCGCCGTCAACAAGATGGACGACGTGAGCTATGAGGAGCCGGTGTTCGATGCCATCCGCGACGAGTACTTCGCCTTCGCCTCCAAACTGCCGGTGGACGACCTCGACTTCATCCCCCTGTCCGCCCTGCTCGGCGACAACGTGGTGGAGCAGTCCGCCAACATGCCTTGGTATCAGGGCGCGACCCTGATGCACCTGCTCGAGACCATTCCGGTAGCGGCGGTGCGCGACACCGAACGCCTGCGGATGCCGGTGCAATACGTCAATCGCCCGGATGCAGACTTCCGAGGCTATTGCGGCAGCATCGTCGGCGGCGTGGCCCGCCCCGGCGATGTCGTCACGGTGTTGCCGAGCGGCCGCACCAGCGCCATTGATCGCGTCGTCACCGCAGATGGCGATGTGGAAGAAGCGTTCCCGCCGATGGCAGTGACGCTGACCTTGAAGGACGCCGTGGACGTTTCTCGGGGCGACGTGGTGGCCGGCGCCGGCCAGTTGCCCCACACCGCAGATCGCCTCGACGCCACCGTGGTATGGATGGCCGAGGAACCCTTGGCACTCGGCAAGCCCTACGTCATCAAGCACGGCGCCCGCAAGGTGACGGGGCAGATCGACGCGGTGCGCTATCACACCGACATCAACACCTTGGCGCGCGAACCCGCCAGCACATTGGCCTTGAACGAGATCGGCCGATGCGCTTTCACCCTCGCCGAGCCCCTGGTGTTCGACGCCTACGCCAACAACCGCGACTTGGGCGCCCTCATCCTCATCGACCGCATCAGCAACGCCACGGTCGGCGCGGCCATGATCCATTCCCCCGGCGGCTCTACCAGCGGCGATGCCTGGGAAGAGGTGCCGCACGGCGACCTGCACGCCTCGCCAAGCCGGGTGACCCCAAACGAACTACAAACGCGGCTTGGCCAGCGGCCCGTGACGGTGCTGTTCACCGGGCTCGCCAAGGCCGGCAAGACCGCCATCGCCCGCGCCGTGGAGCGTCGTCTCTTCGATCAGGGCCAGCTTGCCACCGTGTTCGACGGTCAGAGCTTCCGCTTGGGACTCAGCCGGGATCTCGGCTTTTCCGCCCGGGACCGCTCCGAGAACATGCGCCGCGCAGCGGAGGCGGCTCGGCTCGTGAACGAGGCCGGCCTCATCTGCCTCACCGCCTTCGTGGTGCCGCAGGAGTCGGTGCGAGAACGGGCGCGTGGGACAATCGGCGAGGATCGATTCTTGGAAGTGTTCGTCACGGCACCGCTCGATGTGCTCAAGGAGCGCGACGAAGACGGCCTTTACGCCGCCGCGGAACGCGGCGAAGCACCCAACGTGCCCGGCGTGACGGCGCCGTTCGAGGAACCGGGCGGCGCGGACCTCGTGCTGCACACAGACGAGTTGGGCTTGGAGGAAAGCGCCGATCAGGTGGTGGCGCTGCTGCGCGAACGGGGCTTCATCTTCTAACACGGGGAGGGCCGTGGGGACGGGCATGTATCGTCCCATGCTGGACGCAACGGCGAAGGTCCAGCACGGGACGGGACAAGCCCGTCCCCTACGAGGAATGCGTTGAGACGCATCGACGAATGCGAGACGGGACGGGACAAGCCCGTCCCCTACGAAGGCATCACACAGCGCAAGCAAGGTCGTAACCTTAAGGCAAGGAACGCAAGGACACTTCATGAACCACGAAACAGATGCCGTCATCGTCGGCGCGGGGCCGTGCGGCCTGTTCCAGATTTTCGAGCTTGGGCTCTTGGGCCTCAAGGCGCACATCGTTGACGCCTTGGACCGGCCCGGCGGCCAGTGTGCGGAGCTCTACCCAGACAAGCCCATCTACGACATCCCGGCCATACCCGTCTGCGATGCCCAGGAACTCGTGGACGCCCTGATGAAGCAGATCGAACCCTTCGACGCCGCTTTCCACCTGAGCGCGCAAGTGACCGAGGTGGAAGCCATCGACGAGTTGCGCTTCCGCGTTGTCACCTCGAAGGGCGAGGAGATCATTGCGAAGTCGGTGATCGTCGCTGGCGGTGTCGGCTCGTTCCAACCCATGCCGCTCAGGGTTGCCGGCGTTGAGGAATACGTGGATGAGCAGGTGTTCTACCGCGTCCAGGACCCTTCGGCGCACCACGGCAAAGACCTCGTGGTGCTCGGCGGCGGCGACTCCGCCTTCGACTGGGCACTCGAACTCGCGCCGCACGCGAACTCACTCACCCTGGTGCATCGCAGCGACCGCTTCCGGGCCGCCCCAGCCTCCGTCAACAAGATGCGCGACCTCGAAGCCGATGGGAAGCTGAACTTCATGGTGGGCAACCTGGTGGAATTCGAGGCCCAGAACGGCGCCATCGACACCGTGGGCATCCGCCATCCGGACAAGTCCGTCACGGAGCTCAGCATCGACCATGCGCTCGTGTTCTTCGGCCTGTCGCCCAAGCTCGGCCCCATCGCCGAATGGGGCCTCAATCTCGACAAGAACCAGATCCGCACCGACACCGAGAAGTTCGAGACCAACATCCCCGGCATCTACGCCATCGGCGACATCGCCACCTACCCGGGCAAAAAGAAGCTCATCCTCTCCGGCTTCCACGAAGCGGCCCTCGCCGCCTTCGCCATCAAGGCCCGCCTGAACCCGGACGAGAAGGTGCACCTCCAATACACCACCACCAGCCCCATCATGCACGAACGCCTGGGCGTGCCGGACTGAACGGCACATTTGCCTTTGGGGTCGCGTCTCCTGCCTTCTGCGTGAGACGGGCCTTTGCCGAAGGCACGACTTCCTGTTGATCCTCACGAAGACCAACGCGCCTTGCGGCGCGTAGGAGGGCGAGACGCCCTCCCTCCAAAGGGAGCACGTCGTCAAGTTCCGGCTGAACCGTTCGCCTCTCGAGTTCCGTCGGTGATGCTCTACAAAGATCGGCTCGAGAGCGTGCGTTGGTGCGCGCCGTTGGAGGGAGGGCGTCTCGCCCTCCTTCAGGAGCACCTCGTCAGGTTGCGGCTGAACCGTTCGCTTTTTGCGTCCGTCCGTGGTGTTCCCCGAAGAACCGTTTCGACAGCGTGCGCTGGTTTTCGTAGATGGAGCCTTGGTGCTTGGCAATCGGCATGGGCATCTTCACCGGCACATCTTCAAGCCGCGGGCGCAGGGTGGGGACACCGTGTACTACGCGGTCGTTGAAGTCGGCAAGGTCGCCGCCGAGGGCCTCGATGCCGGCCAAGGGCCACGCGTCCGCGGCGGTGTATTCGTAGAACAGGATGCGGCGTTGGCGGTTCGAGTGGTTCATGGAAGAGCCATGCACAAGCCGGGCGTGATGGACGGTGATGGAACCAGCCTTCGCATACACCTCTTCGGCCCCTGAGATGTCGAGCCCTTCCTTCTCAATGTCGATGGCGCCGCAGAACGCGCCCAGCCTCTCATCCTCGACATAGCTGTGGTGGTCATAGACAGGCCCCCGATGCGACCCCGCCAAGAACTTCACCGGCCCGTTGTCCGCATCCATGTCGTCGAGCAGGATGCCCACCGCCAGCACGTCCTGATTGGTGTGCGGATAGAACGCCCAATCCTGATGCCATTCCACCGGCGCCCCGAAATCCGCCGACTTCATGTTGATCTTGCCCGCCGGCCGCAGCCGGATGTTGGGCCCAATCAACGGCTCGAGCGCCGCCATCACCCCCGCATGAGCCGCGAGCTCCCGATAGAACGGATGCGCCGTGTGTGGCCGCTTGATCCGCCGCACCCGCGGCGCCTCGGGCGTGTGCGACGCCTCAAGGTCCAGAATGTCCGTGTGCTCGGTGACCCCGGCCGCCGACGCGACAATCTCGTCCGTCACCTCCCGCAAGCGCCCAAGCGTCCCGGCCTCCAGCACGTCGGGCACGACGATGTAGCCCCGCTCGCGGTAATGGCTGATGTCGGCGTCGGTAAGCATCGCTGCAGTCTCGGCACGTCAAACTAGCGACGATTGTAAGCCCACCCAACCCGCAAGCGAACCACCCTCGGACGCAACGGGGTTTTTTTGGGCGAGGGCATCTTGCCCTCGCAGCGCCGACAGGCGCGCATGCCCTAGCATTGGACGGCCCCCTCCACCTGGGACGAGCGCGGCGAACCTCCCCTCGGGCCCGTCGGCAAGAAACCCCAAGGCCCGCGAGCCCCAATGGTAAGGTTCGTGCGGCAAAGCACAACGCGCACCTGCCGCGACTCCGCCATGACAGTCAGGCTTCCAATCAACATCGACAGCCTCTTGCATCGGCGAACGATCGAGAGCGAGCGCGTCGAATACAAGGCTGGATGGAACCCACAGAGCGTCCTGCGCACGCTCGGGGCGTTTGCCAACGATTTCCACAATCTCGGTGGCGGCTATGTCGTGCTTGGCGTGGAGGAGCGGAACGGTCGTCCCGTGTTGCCGCCAAAGGGACTGAACCCGGACGCCATCGACCGGATTCAGAAGGAACTACTGGGCCTCGGCAACTCCGCCATTCAGCCCTCGTACCATCCACTAACCGCCACCCACGAGGTCGACGGCAAGACGATACTCGTGCTGTATGCCCCCGGCGGCGAAACACGGCCATATCGCACCAAGGTCAGTCTCTCTGAGGCCAGCCGCGAGTGGGCGTACTACATCCGCAAGCACAACAGCACGGTGCGGGCGCGTGGCGAGGATGAGCGCGAGTTGCTCGGATTGGCAGCGACTGTGCCGTTCGACGACCGCTACCACCGCAGCGCCTCGCTGGACGACCTTTCCTTCCGGTTGATCCAACAGCATTTGCAGGATGTCGGCAGCGACCTCCTGCTGGAAGTCCCCGAGCTGTCGATGGAGGCTCTGGGGCGACGCATGAACATCGTCGGCGGCCCCTCGGAAGCCCCGCTCCCCAAGAACGTCGGTCTCTTGTTCTTCAACGACAATCCGCACGGGTTCTTCCCTGCAACACAGATCGATGTGGTCTGGTTCCCCGACGGCCCAGGCGGCGACTATTTCGAGGAGAAGGAGTTCCGCGGGCCGCTGGCGGCGATCCTGCGCGATGCGGTGAGCTACATCGGGAACAACTACGTGAAGGAAGCCGTGGTCAAGCACCCGCACAGGCCGGAAGCTGAACGGTTCTGGAACTTTCCGATTGCCGCGATTGAAGAGGCGCTCGGCAACGCCATCTACCACCGCTCCTACGAGGAGCGCGAACCGGTGGAGGTGCGGATCATGCCGGATGAACTCTTGGTGCTGAGCTATCCCGGTGCAGACCGCTCCATCCGCATGGAGGACCTTCAACAAGGCAAGGCTGTAAGCCGCCGCTACCGCAACCGGCGCATAGGCGAGTTCCTGAAGGAGTTGGACCTGGCAGAGGGACGCTCGACCGGTGTGCCGAAGATCCTGCGGGCAATGAGCAACAACGGCTCGCCCCCGCCAAGCTTCGAGACGGATGAGGACCGCACATGGTTTCTGGCGCGGCTACCAGCACACGCGGAATTCGCCCAAGCAGCAGACGAGGCCGGAACCGAACAAGCTCCCCTACAAGATAACTCCTTGGAAAGCCGAGAAAGCAAGGCCGAAGCGGGGCAAGACACCGGACAAACCGCCCTACAAGATCCCCTACAAGATAACCCGTTGGAAAACCACGAAAACAACGCCGGAGCGAAGCAGGACACCGGGCCAGTCGCCCTACAAGTTGATGATTGCGTCCAACGGCTGGTACACGAGCTTCCATGCGAAATGAGCCGTGCCGAACTGCAGGCCGCCCTGAAGCTCCACGACCGGCAGAACTTCCTCACGACCTACCTCAAGCCAGCCCTCAACGCCGGTCTCGTCGAGATGACGATGCCCGATAAGCCAACGAGTAGAAACCAGCGCTACCGCCGCACCCCGGAAGGCGAGGCACTCGCACGACGGAGCGAGGACTAGGGCGCGCTGGTCGACCTGTGGTCACCCGTACTGCGCAACGCGAGGGCGTTCGTTGCCCGAAGCCGGGCCGCGGACACAACTGGTCTGAATGGCTTCGCCTGCAGCATTTCCAAGTCTCGATTCAACCGAAACCGAGCAAGCGATCAACGCCCGATGCGGGCCCACACGCGGGCGCTGAAATCGAGATCGTAGGCTTCGAGGGGCGATTCCCGCACAGCCTCGTCCAAGGCCACGGCGTCCTTGCCCACTAGGATGCGCCAGTTCTCGTCCTTGACGCCCTGCAGGATGATCTCGGCGGCTTGGGCGGGGCTCACTGGGGCCTCTCGGTAGCGCTCCCTGCGGCTTTGCATCGCGGCGCGAAAGGCTTCGTCGTCGAGGTCTGCCAGCTCTTCACCGGGGCCACCCGCAACGGCTCGAAGCTTGCGCGCCTCGGCGATGTCCTCAGCCGTCCAATCCTTGGGCTCGCGGTGGCCGAGGATGCGGCCGGTGTTGATGCCGATCTCCGTGCCCACATGGCCGGGCATGACGACGGAGACCTTGAGGTGCGGGGCGTTGAAGCGGAAGTCGTTGATGAGCGCCTCCGAGAAGCCCTTGACGGCGAATTTCGCGGCGCTGTAGGCGGTGTGGGGGATGTTGCCGCCCAAGGACGCGCGGAAGCCGTTGACGCTGCTGGTGTTCACCATGTGGCCTTCGTCGCTCGCGAGAAGCATTTCGCGGAAGGCGCGGGCCGTGTAGTACACGCCGAACCAGCAGATGTTGAACGTGCGTTCCCACTCCTCGCGGCTGCCTTCGACGAAGCTGCCGCCGCCACCGATGCCGGCGTTGTTGAACAGGAGGTTGATGTGCTCGGTTTCGAGGGCGTCCGCGACGTGGGCCTGGAATGCGAGCACGTCGTCTTCGGACGCCACGTCGCAACGAAACCCGGTGATGCGCACGCCTTGGGCGGCTTCGGCCTTGGCGAGTTCGAGCGTCTCGGCGAGGTTTTCCTCGATGATGTCGCAAGTGGCCACGTGACAGCCTTCGGCCACCAGTTGCCGCACCAAGGCTCGACCCATGCCCGTGCCGCCACCCGTGACGACCGCGATCTTGCCGCTGAAATCCTTCATCCCTGGCTCACCTATGGCGATTTCCCAAGCCGTCATTGTAGGGGCACGCACGCCGCCGCCAGAGCGGTGCCAGCGGCCAAGCGAAATCAGGAACCATGTTCTACGCGTCGATCAGGCCTCTAGATCGATCACCACGAGATAGGCATTCAGCCAATCGGGAAGCCACTTTGGCACATTGGGACGTAGGCGCACGAACACATCTCGCGTATACTCGGGATCATCCATCACCGTTCGTGCGCGCCCTGAGTACTCCTCGCCCTTGATGAGCACCTTGACGGGCACATCGCCTTCACGGAATGCACGCCACCAGCGCCCGTCCGCACCGACGAATACCTGCTTGCCTTCCCGCAGATAGTTCACCGGCAACTCGCGGCCATCCGGAAAGCCAAGCAACATCACCAGTTCTGCGCGCTCACCGTCAGGAGTCTCCCGCAGCTCTCGGGCGATTCTCTCATTGGCGACCAGGGCGAAGTACACCCTTAGGCCCATCCAGAACACGAGCAACAACCCGACAGCGGCGACGGGAAGGATCAATATCCACTTCAACGATACGGCTCTCCGAGTTTTGGTCACGCGATGAACGCGCCTCTGTTGACGTCCAATGAGGCGCCAGGCACATAGCCGACATCGTCTGACGCGAGAAACGCGATGCTCAGAGCCATCCACTGACTAGGACTCAAACCTGCGAAACCCATAGACGTGTTCTCCTCATCCTGTTGGTTCGCGGCCACTATCAGGTTTCAAGTCTGCCGGGCCGGATCAGTCATCGCTCGTTGACGAGTCGCTGGATCGCATCCAACTGAGGCTGTAGCGGCCGCCTGAAACGCGATCTGCAGCAAAGAGCTCGTCGAGCGCGCTGATGGTCGCTTCGCTTAGCTGGAGATCGACGGCCTTGACGTTCTGCTCGAGCCACTCTCTGCGACGAGTGCCCGGGATGGGGGCGATGTTCTGGGCCCGCGACAGGACCCAGGCAAGCGACAGCTGGGCCGGCGTGACGGCGAGCGAGTCGGCCAGGAGCTTGAGGTCGTCAACTAAGGCTAGATTGTCGGCGAGGTGCTCGCCTTGGAAGCGCGGCAGGGTAGAGCGCATGTCACCAGGGCCGGCGACCTGGTCCCCGTTGGTGATTGCACCGGCGAGCATGGCCCGGCCAAGCGGGCTATACGGCATGAACCCGATCCCGAGCTCACGACAGGCTTCAAGCACGCCTTCCTCCGGGTCCCGAGTCCAGAGCGAGTACTCAGACTGCACAGCACTGATCGGCCAACTTGCGTGTGCTCGTCGCAACGTGTCGGCGCTGACCTCGCTAACCCCAAGGTGGCGGACCTTCCCGACGTCGACCAGCCGAGCCATGGCCCCGACCGTGTCTTCGATGGGCACGTCGGGATCGGGCCGGTGCAGGAGGTAGAGATCGATGTGGTCGACGCCCAACCGCTCAAGTGACTCGTTGCATCGATACTCCACTCGGTCGGGGTGGCCATCGATCCGGGGCGTCTTTCCGTCAACGACGAAACCAAACTTCGTGGCAATGACGACCTCGTCGCGATGTGGCGCAAGCGCGGCGCCGACAAGTCGCTCGTTCTCGCCTGCACCGTAAACGTTGGCTGTGTCGAACAACGTGACGCCTAGTTCCACCGCCCTTTCGAGTGTCCGGGCAGCTTCGCTACGGTCCGCAGGGCCATACGCGTCGGTCATGGACATGCAGCCCAACCCGATCGCGGAGACCTCCAGCTCGCCGAACATCACCGTCGGCATCGGCGTTGCTTGCTGTGCCATCAGTTGGCCGCCTTCGGCACGACCTCGCCGAGAAGGGCGATCCAGGCCAGTTTCGCATCCGTTCTAGGACAGCTGCAGGGTGAGGCCGTCGATGCCGGTTTGGCGGTCCCGGAGTAGGTGAGATTGCTGATCTCGTGGCCGAGTCGAGTCATGCGCATCCTCTCCAAACCTGACAAGATCGTTCGATTCGTCAGGTTTAGAACCTTACAGATAGAGCGCCTTGTGTCAACATCCTCGCGTGGCTAAATCTGCAACTCAGCAGTCGACCCGAGGCGAGAAGCGGCGTGCCGCCATCACACGAGGCGCCGTTGACGAGTTCCTCGCGCATGGCATCGCCGGTGCCTCCATGGCCAAGATCGCCGAAGCCGCCGGAATCTCCCGTCCCGCCCTGTACCAGTACTACCGCGACAAGGAGGAACTCTTCGCTGCCTCCTTGATCACCGTGACCGAGCAGCGCGTCGACGCCGCAATCGCTGAACTGACCAAGCCGGGCAGCGTCGCAGAGCAACTCGACCGATTCCTGCAGCGCTACGAGGGCGACCTGTGGCAACAGATGTCAGCGTCCGACCACACCGAGGAGATCATCAACGCGAAGAGCCCCGACATACGGGCCGCGATGGCCGGAACCCTCAACCGGCTCAGAACCGCCCTAACCGACTACTTCCAGTCCGTCTATCCGGGAGACAGCGCAATGCAGCAGTCACAACGCGCGAACTGGGTCGATCTACTGGACATGGCGCCGCGGGGCTTTTGGCACGACGAACCATCGGTCACCACATTCCGCCAACGCCTCACCACCCTTGCCCAAACCGTCGCCGCGGCCGCAGCGCCAACTGACTAGGTCAACAGGTGACCCACCATTGGTCGCAAAGGCCCGCCAGAGCACTACGGCACGCAACGGCACAACCCAGCAGGCGATGGAGGTCCTCGGAGACTCGACCCATTCCCGTGCCGCCACCCGTGACCACCGCGATCTTGCCGCTGAAATCCTTCATCCCTGGCTCACTTCTGGCGATTTCCCAAGCCGTCATTGTAGGGGCACGCGCGCCGCCGCCGAGAACTCGCGCCGGTGAATACGTCGACCATCGAGGTGGCCAACTCCTGACCGGTTCCGCCAATGAACTGGCCGAACATCCCCTCTTCGGGGTCGAACGTCATCGCAGCCAGCGTGAGTTGGAAAGACTTAGTGGCCGGTGCCCCCAAGCGGTGCGCACCGCATTCTCGACTCCTTCAATTGCCCGCTCGCGCCTTGCGGCGTCCTCAGCCTGGGCCCTCGTTGTCGTCCGCCCCGGCCTCAAGCAATGTCGTGACCATCGGCATGGCTGTGCCAACTTCCTCTGCTGCAGCCACACAGCGACGCATGTCCTTGACCGGCATGCCGGTCAGGGTGATGGGCTTCCGTGGCAGCGGCATGCTCTCGGACACGAAGCTCCGACCTGTCGACCGGTTGAGATATTCCATGAACGTGTCGAGGTCCATGCCTTGGGCGACGACCATGTTCCGCACTTCCATGATGAGCCGGAAGGTGCCGATCACCATGGCGTTGTTGCCGAGCTTCATGACTTGGCCGGTTCCGACCGGGCCGCAGTGAGACACCGTGCCCATGGGTTCGAGCACGGCCCGGCAGCGTTCGACGTCTTCTGTCGCGCCACCGACCATGAGTGTGAGGGTGCCGTCGATGGCACCTTGGACCATGCCGCTAATGGGGCAGTCGAGCACGGTGATGTCGGACTTGGCCGCCTCTGCTGCGAGTTCCTTGCAATAGGTGGGTGAGACTGTGCTCATGACGATCACCACACCGCCCGGTTTCATCGCCGCGATGGCGCCACCGGCCCCTCGCAGGACCCGGTCATTCTGCTCTTCGTCCCAGACCACGGTCATCACGACGTCCGCTTCGGCTCCGACCGCAGCGGGGTCGGCAACCTCACGTAGGCCATCGGCGGCGAGGCGCTCGATCGGTTCGCGGCTGCGGTTGGCGCAACTGATGACGTCGATCCCTGCTCGCAGCAGGTTTGCAGCCATGGGTTCCCCCATGGCCCCCAGACCGATGAAACCAACGGTGGACAATGTCATCGAATCCTCTCTTCGTTCAAAGGGTGTCTCTTGCCGCCCTAATGCAGAGCGGGCGCACCGAGCCGGATCAGTCATCGCTGGTTGACGAGTCGCCGGGATCGCATTCGGCTCATTTCTGGCGATTTGCCGAGCCGACATTGTAGGGGCACGCGCGCGACGGCTGTGGTTTGATGGCGCCGCACCAAAGGCAATGGGAGCCACGCCGATGATCTTCGAGATCCGCAACTACCACTACGAGCCGTCGCTGCTGGCGGAATACCGCACATGGGCCACGGAACTCGCGCTGCCCTACATCCGCGAGCACCTCGACCTCGTCGGCTTCTGGCTGAACGTGGACGAGCCGCCCCAGATCGCCGGCAAGCCGCAGGACGAGCTTGGCCCCGCCACGGTGACCTGGATCATCAAGTGGCCAGACGCCGCCACCCGCCACGCCACCATGGGCCGAGTATTCGGCAGCGACGCCTGGCGCGAGATCATGGCGAAGAACCCCGGCCAGGAGAACTACCACCGGACGGAGGCGAAGTTCGCGGAGGCTCTGTAGCCTTTACTCAGAAGCGCAGCAAGCTGCCTGTCAGCGTCTCGAGGTCCACCACGCCCACAGCGTTGCGCCCCTTCATGTGGCCGGCGCATTCGCCTGGGTTGAAGATGAGCTGGTCTTCGCTGCGGTCGTGGCGGTACAGGTGGGTGTGGCCGTGGAGAGCCAGATGGTGGCCGTCGTGCAGCACGCCATCGAGTTCCAAGGGATCGTGGACGATGACGATGCTCCGGCCAGCCCACTCCACTTCGAGCGGCGGTTCGCGAAACGAAAAGCCGTGCCGGACGATGGCGGCATCCAAGGATTCGCGTTCCTGATCGTTGTTGCCGAAGACGCCGTGCAGCGGCATGTCGAGCCCCGCCAGCACATCGAGCGTCTTGGCCTGGGTGATGTCGCCCGTGTGCACCACGCACGCGACTTGCGCCTCGTTGAAGAGCGCCACGATGCGGCGCACGTTGGCGAGGTTGTTGTGCGTGTCGCTGACGACGCCGATCTGCATGAGGTTGCTGGAGCTTGCCTTAGAAAACGCGTAACCGCGTCATTCTAAGGCGCAGGGCGTCGTTGTAGAGTCGCCAAGCAAGCAGGCGCATCGCGGCACCCTTGGCCCGACACAGGAGGCACAGACGATGCGCGCCTCGGGCCCGCTATCACCAGCGGATCCACATCTCCGGCGGTACCCCTGACGGCGACGTTCCAGACCAATACGACCAGCCAATGCCCAACCAACTGGCGATTGCCATCAGCACCGCCAGCACGGCCAGCGCCACATGGCCCTTGTAAGCCCGCGCAGCACGCCATATCCAAACGCTCCAGACGACGTGATACGCCACGTACAGAATGCCGGCACCAAGAATCGCGACATCCCAAGCACTTTCCGGTGATCGCCGATCCAGCTCAACGAGCAGCAAGGCGACCAAGTCGTAGGCCCTCGACACAACCCAGCCGAACAGCCAATACGTCCGACCGAGGCTGATTTCGCCGCGCCACAGACGAACAACGCCCCGGCGGACTCATCAATGCGAGTCCCCATGTGACCGATTGTAGTTCCAGCACGCTGCACCGAAGACGACCATATGTGGTGCATCCGAGCACCAGCCGTGCCTGCAAGGCGGGACCCCCGTTTGCTATGCTCTTCGCTGGCAGCCCATTGGCGCAGTCCCATGCCCAAAAGCGTGACGACAACCTTGGCAACGTCGCTCCGGCGACTAGGCCGCGAGTTCAAGCCGAACCGGCTCGCCTACCTGTCTCTGACCGCGAGCAACGAAGCGCTGCTCTGCGGTGCCTTGGCGAGCCTGCTCCACGAAGCGTACGCAGACCAAGGGCACACGCAGGTCCGTCGAGAATGGTCGCGCAGTTCGAGCGACGCCTCCTTCGATGTGGCAGTGCTGACCGACGGTGTTCCCGTTGCGCTCATCGAGGCAAAGGCGGCGATGTCATTCGACCTTGTGCAAGGTGGCGACTTCCCGAAGAACGCGGTGCTCGAGGATTTGGACCGGCTCAAGGGAGTGGATTTCGAGGGCGAACGCTATGCGCTGCTGTTTGTCACACATCCTCACGAGATTCCTCGGCATGAATACGACGTTGCGATGCCTACGTCCTACACCGAGGAGATGAGGCGGCATGGGGCAATCGAGCCGGCAAGAGTCGACAACGCCATACGGCGCTTCCATGGGGCGGTGGGGAACCCGCCTCTGGTGGCGACGGGCAGAATCTCGGCGGGAACTGCCTTTGACGTTGACGTGAGCATCATCTACCTGCTGGTGTCAGTTCCGGGCTGATCGACGGCCTGACCGTCCGGCACATTGGCCGTCGGCGAATCGCCCTGCATGCCAGACCTTGGCATCGCGGATGCACACAGGAGTAGCGGCGGTCGCAATCTGTCGCGCGAGATGCCCGACAAGTGTGCCGTGTTTTCGGTCTCAGCGCTCCAGTGCGAACTATTCATCGATAGGGTCTGACTGCGAGGTACGACATCACTGCGCAGTGGCTATTTCCCGACACACCAACGTTTTCGTCATCCGCCCCATAGGCACAAGAGAGGCCAGTTCCTCCTCAGCCGATCGTCAGTTTCACCACGTTTCTTGGTGGTGCAACTTTCATCATAACCACAGGAAGCATGATGTCGTACATCCACTCCGAGATGTGCCCATTGTCCTGCCTCTCCTCGAGCGTATGGAGCTCACCCGTATCGATGTCCACTGTCGTCAAGACCCATCTGTGATACTGAGTCGATACATCCTCGTAGTCGAAGAACGGCCACGCGAATTTCATTTCGTGCTGGTGTTGATAGACGTCGCGCTTCTTGAATATATCCGCGAGACCATCCACACTCCCTACGTAGCCCATCCATGGTTCCCATGATGGTGAGCGTGGATCAATGCCCGAGGGAGTTCGGTAATAGGACACCTTGTTGGCGATGGCGTGTTTCGGTGGGAGGTGAAACCAACGCGTCTTGGTGCCGTCAACGTGCACCGCGCGGAACTTCCGCCTAGTCAGTTCATTCGCCACCTGCAACATGAAAGACGCCCAGTATGGCTTGCCGATAATCACACAACAACTGCGGTCGAACCTTTGTAGCATATCCAAGGAGAGCATCGTGGATGTGCTGTACATCCAATGGTCAGGATAGGAATGGCGCGACTCTACCGCTAGAGGCTTGACTCGGATCGTCCCATTACGCTTCGGTACGTTCGCTGACAAGAGGATCTCGTTCGGTCGTGGTGCGGGAATCTCGATATGTGCTGGACGACTGCCTTGAGTATAGTTTGCGGTCCGAAAGTCCCGGATTGTCTCGCAATCCTGCCGATCCACGGATTGCTCGTTGGCGAACGACAGCGCATTTGCGACCCGGACACAACCGCTCTGGACGAAGGAGTCGATGTGTTCCCGCCTGCCGTACTTCACGATGACGTACGGCAAGCCGCGTACGGCATTCCTGACTTCGCCGATGTCGGTGTGCCAAACCGACCCGTCAAACCCTACGTTGTTCATCTGGCCTCCTCGGTCGTGCTTCCCGAACCCTCATTTCGCATTCGACCCCGACGCTCTGCGCATATGACACTGCCGGCCGGAGGATGCGGTTGTAGGACGTCGTGCGTCGGGCAGGCAGCTCTTCTTGGCGATCTTCCAATGGTGCCCCCGGTCGTAGAAGACGAAGCGGCTCAGCTCAGCCGGGGCGCGCTTCGATCAGGCCCGCACAATTTATCTCGCGCCATACTTTCGCGATCGGAACGGAGATTGTCTGAGCGAGTTGCAGACGCCCTTCCTCTGACTTGAGCAGAGAGAGGCTGTTGGGATTGAGGTTCCTGAAATCGGGACTCCCGTCCGGATAGCAGTACCAAGGAGCCCAGGGGGCGTGGCTGCCGCCCTCGACGTCGGATGCGGCATCATGGAGCTTCTCATAAAGCTCCGGAGCGATGTTCTTGTGGCAGGAGATGCCGAACCACAAGCCGTCCCACCCACCGGTTACTGCAAGCCAGGCATGCTTGGCAATCCAATAGTACAGGCCAGTATCAGAACCGTGGGCGCGTTCGATGTACCGCTGAACCGCGACGTGCTCGGTGAGATGTGCGTACCTGGGATCTCGCTCGAGTGGATCTTTGGTCTCCACCCTAATCTGTTGATCCATGGTCGACCAGAAGGGGACGATGAGGTCGGTCTTCGCTTCGACGATCGCCCTTGTCAGGTCTTGCGCAAGGATCAAGTTCTCGTCGTCGAGACAGAGGTTCTTGAGATCGTTCATGTACGGGTGGCTGTTGGTCAAGTTAAGAATGAGGTCCAGATATTGGACGATTGATTCACGCAACGCTGGTTCACGCCAGGCCCGGTGCCCGCATCGCGCAAGCCAACGGGGGAGGTGGTCACGATAGGATACTCGCGAGCATTGGAGGTTGCCGATACTCTGCGCGGACGGTGGGTCACCGAACGGGGTCAGGTAAAGCAGGTGGATTCCGCCGCAGGGGTAGCCGCGGCGCCGCAGCTTTTTCCAATAGCGCCATAGCTGCTGTTCCTGATCACCTGCCCAGATCTTGTTCTCGATGACAAGCGCCTGCTTCTGGTCGTGGCTCTGGATCAACAGGTCGATGTTGTCGATTTCCCGACCGACGCTTGCGCGGTAGGTCGGGAATCCCTCGACCTTGGCGACCGTGGTGAGGAAATCCTCCAGGTTCTTCCGTTGTCCGTCCGGCTCGCGGCGATCGAGAAGCGCGTGCAGGAAGCGCGAGTGAAGATTAACTTCGTCGCTAGAACTCCGCAGAGTCGCGAAGATGTTGAACTGCGATCCAGAATCGCGTCTTACCTGATGCCGGTTGCGGAGGCGGCGGACCTCGGTGACGAGTTGTGCTGCGTCCATACACTCTAGGCGCGTCGTTCCTTCATCGGCACGCGGGAGTATACGCGGCAGTGCCGCGGCATAGTAGGCTGGAACCGTGCACCGACCGCAGCGTCCTCGTCGGCCGGAGGGGTACGCGGCCCGCGTGGGAAATCGGGAACACGACCGTAGGACGAAATCGCTTGTGTGTCGGGTCAGCACTCCGGAGCCCGTGTGTGTGTCGGGTCAGCCCGTGTTTTCTCGTCGGCTAGTCGGTGAAGAAAGCGGCACGGAGGCCTTCCTGTGGAATGAATCGGCTTGCTTGGCGGTAGATTGCCGAGATCGTGCCGATGGCCAACGGGTCGGTCACTGGCGCGATCAAGACCTCCCAGTTCCGTCACGCCATCTGCGGTCCAACTCGTCGGGTGTTCGGCCGTCTCACGGCCCCGCTCTGGTGAAGTCCACGGTCCCGTGACTCCGCACGATGGCCTTCTCCATTTCGGTACTCTGTTCGCGAAACACGATCAGGTTGCCCTGGCTCAAATCGCGGGCACTTGGGACTCGCAGCCCGTCTGCACCCAAGAATGCACATGCCTCGGCAACCTCCTGTGAGCGGGGATACTCCTGCTGCCTCTTCAAGTAGCTGAGCCGCCCGTACCCCGCTGTCGCGAGACCAATCTCCGCGAGCGCGTCAAGGCTGGGGAAGTTCATCACTGCCTCGAGCGAGACCGATAGCTCAAAAAGCTCGTAGCGCACCTTGGAAGATGGAATCGACGTTCTGCGACAGCACCGTTCCTGGTCTCTGAGGTGCAAAGCACGTCTAGGGTCCCGTCGTCCCAGCGTCCCCCAGGGCGCCCGCACACGAGGGGATCCTGGCCGGCGTGTATTGACCGCCACACAATCGCTTCGAACGGAACCGCCGGCACCGCCTCAAGTGCGTCCAGCAGCGACTGATCCCGAATGGCGCAACGGATGTCGCGCCTCGCCTCACCATCAGAGACATGCGTCGGCGTCCAGTCGATCAAGCGCTGCAATGACCTCTTCGGTGCGTTCGCCGCGGATGACGTCGATGGCTCGTTCGCCCTCCAGTTGCGGGTGCCTCGCATACAACCACGCCCGCACTTCCTCATGTCCGTAGTACTCGCCCAGTCTCATCACGACGTACGACAGGTCAGACATGATCAACTGGGTCCGCGGGTGTGGCGACTTCTTGCCGCTGCCCCATCGAGAAACGGTCGCCTTCGACACGCCGGTGAAGTTGGCGATGTCGGTACCCTTCAAGCCTCCCGCTTCTTGCAGTTGCTCGAGAAACTGCACCACCGGGTTCGCGCTCGCCTGGCTCATGCCTGCCCCCTCCACGTTTGGCGATCGGTCACCGTCGGGACGATGTAGGGCCTCACGAGCGGTTACCCCGTCACGAGCGACGCGGAACGGTTGAACCGCATCTATCGAACATGAGCGTGAGCCGCCGCCGCAGCCGTAAGGCACAGCACCAAATACGCCTCGGCCCGCGTGTATTCGGAGACGCCGCCTTCGGTCGGACCGTGATGAGCCTGATGGTGTAGTGACGTAGTACCGCATACACGGCCGCCTCACGCTCTGGCTTGCCCATTTCAAGCCGGGCGGCGTGGGAGGCAAGCGGTTCCAGTGTGCTGCCCCACTGCCTCTGTTGATACCGGTACCTCCAGACCTCCTCTATCGCCGTACGGCAAGATCCAACGCAGCCGAGATAGTCGCCGCTTCGGTACTGCTCCTCCGCAAGCTGGAGCGAACTGGCGATGGCTCGCCATTCTTCGGCTGTCCCGTCTAGGGGAATCGCCACTTCGAGCAACAATACGTCGCGGGCTCCGGCGGTACGGAGTTGTCCGACCCAATCGGAGCGCGGAACGCGATGGCGCCAGTTGCCGAGCACGTATTGCACGCCATGCTCGTCGAGTCCTGTCCCATACGCCGTGAACTCGAAGGTGAGGTCAGCAGCTCCTCGTAGTGCCTCTAGCGCGGCAAGCTGACCTGGTTGCAGATAGAGGTAGAGGTCCTGCGAATCTGTCGTTCCGGCTCGGACGGAGCTGATCTCGAACGGCCTCTCCGGGCGGGCGAAGCCGAGAGTCCGAGGTTCGTCGTCGTCCGCCCGGACAGTGATCCGGCAGCCAGCAACCGAGACGCGCCTGACCTCGTTCTCGACCGCAAGAATAGGGACGCGAAGGCCGAAGATCAGCTCGAATCCGCCAATAGTCGAACGTAGGTTCACGCCTTGTACCCGAGGGTCCGCGATTTGCCACCTGCCAATGGTCAAGCCCATGTCGATCCCGCGTTCCTGATGGGTGTACGTCTGCAAACATCCTACACGCGGCGCTGATCGACAGCTTGGGGCTCCTTTGGTCAGCGACGTTTTCCCTTCCCCGAAAAGACCGTTCCCTGCCTCGGAATCTGTGAGCCCAAGAACTCGCCGATTGCGGGACGATCCGTGGCGTTTGAGCCTTCAACCGTGGCCAGCCACACCCCTTGCTATGCTCTGAGCCCCTCGGGGGCATTCGAAGGGAGGGGTGCCGCCGAACGAACGGAAATCCTGACCTAGCGCGGAGTCGCCGGGTACCTGAAGGCTTAAGCTAGGGATGATCTGTCGTATGGTTGCCGAGCATCAGCGTGGATGGCTCGTGGCGATTGACGAAGAGCTAGACAACTAGACGGGCTCGAGTCGCCGGCCAGCGACACGTCTGTATGGAGAGAAAACGAATGACCAACGGTGACGTCACTTGGATCGCGAACTACATCTGGGGCATTGCCAACGATGTGCTGCGCGACCTCTATGTCCGTGGCAAGTACCGGGACGTCATCCTCCCGATGGTCGTCCTACGACGCCTCGACGCGGTCCTGGAGCAGACCAAGCCGGCCGTTCTAGAAATGCGCGACTCGCTAGACCGGGCTCAGGTAGTAGACCAGCGAGCCGGTCTCCGCGGAGCCGCCGGACAGGCGTTCTACAACACCTCCAAGTTCACGATGAAGGACCTGCGCGCCCGTGCCAGCCGCCAGCAGCTCCGCGCCGACTTCGAGGCGTATCTGGACGGATTCTCACCGGGCGTGCAGGAGATCCTCGACAGCTTCGAGTTCCGCAACCAGATTCCTCGGCTCAGCAACGGCGACGCCCTCGGCTCGCTGATCGAGAAACTTACCTCTCCGGACGTCAATCTGAGTCCCGAGCCGGTCAAGGATACCTATGGAAGCGTCCTCCTCCCCGGTCTCGACAACCACGGCATGGGCACGGTCTTCGAAGAGCTGGTGCGCCGCTTCAACGAGGAGAATAACGAGGAGGCGGGGGAGCACTGGACGCCCCGGGACGCCGTCCAGCTCATGGCCAAGCTCGTGTTCCTGCCCGTTGCGGACCAGATTAAGTCGACCACGTACCTGCTCTACGATGGCGCGTGCGGGACAGGCGGCATGCTCACCGTAGCTGAGGAAACGCTCCAAGCCCTCGCCGCAGAGCGCGGAAGGCAGGTCTCGACGCACCTGTACGGTCAGGAGATCAACGCCGAGACGTACGCCATCTGCAAGGCGGACCTGATGCTGAAGGGCGAAGGCGAAGCCGCTGACAACATCGTCGGAGGCCCCGAGCACTCCACCTTGTCCAACGACGCTTTCCGGTCCCGTGAGTTCGATTTCATGCTCTCCAATCCGCCCTACGGCAAGAGCTGGAAGACGGACCTCGAGCGCATGGGCGGGAAGAAGGGAATGCGCGACCCGCGGTTCGTGATCGAGCACGCGGGCGACCCGGAATACTCACTCGTCACGCGCTCAAAGGACGGCCAGATGCTGTTCCTCGCCAACAAGCTCGCGAAGATGAAGCAGGACACGCCTGAGGGTAGCCGCATCGCCGAGGTACACAACGGCAGTTCCCTATTCACGGGTGATGCCGGCCAGGGTGAAAGCAACATCCGCCGCTGGATCATCGAGAATGACTGGCTCGAAGCCATCGTCGCGCTGCCGCTCAACCTGTTCTACAACACGGGCATCGCGACGTACGTTTGGGTGCTCACGAACCGCAAGCCCGAGCACCGTCGCGGCAAGGTTCAGTTGATCGACGCGACGCAGTGGTTTCAACCTCTCCGCAAGAACCTCGGCAAGAAGAACTGCGAACTCGGGGAAGCCGACATCGCCCGCATTTGCGATACGTTCCTCGACTTCGAGGAGACCGACCAGAGCAAGATCCTCGACAACGATGCCTTCGGCTATTGGAAGGTCACCGTCGAACGGCCGTTGAGGATCGAGGGGGCGGCCGCTGACCGCGTCTACAAACCCGCTGAGATCAAGGCATTGAAGGACAGTGGCACGCGCACGGAGGATGCCCCGCCGATCATCAGGAAGGTGCACAAGGCTGGGACGCCATCTGACCCGCTTCGCGGGCTGTTCGAGGCCACCGTTGGCGGTACGCCTGCGGTCGTCGAGTATGAGCCAGACTCCGATTTGCGGGATACCGAGCAGATCCCGCTACAGGAGGATGGCGGCATTGAGGGATTTTTGGCGCGTGAGGTGCGGCCCTACGCCCCGGATGCGTGGTACCGGCCGGAAGCGGTCAAGATCGGCTCCGAGATCAGCTTCACGCGGTACTTCTACGAGCCCCTGCCAATGCGGACGTTGGAGGCAATTCGAGCGGACATTCTGTCGCTAGAAAAGGAGACGGAGGGCTTGCTTGCGGATGTCCTTGGTGGAACCGACCGGTGAATGGTGCGCTGGGGGCGTATCGCCGCCTGAAGGAGAGCGGTGTCGGGTGGCTAGGGAAGGTGCCGGAGCACTGGGCCCTACTTCCCGGAAGGGCATGCTTCCGGGAGAAACGGAACCCCAACAGTAGTCTCCAAGTCCAAACTGTCCTTTCCCTAAGCTACGGACGAATTGTCGTCCGACCGCCTGAGCGCCTGCACGGGCTCGTCCCGTCTTCGTTTGAGACGTACCAGATAATCGATCCGATGGACATAGTGGTCCGGCCGACTGACTTGCAGAACGACATGCACAGTCTTCGAGTGGGGATCAGTCGCGAGCGCGAGAGGGGAATCATCACGTCAGCCTATATCTGCCTGGCCCCATCACAGCGCCTGACGCCAGAATACTGCCACCGCCTCCTGCACTCTTACGACCTCGCCAAAGTGTTCTATGGCTTGGGTTCGGGGCTACGTCAGAATCTTGACTGGACTGATTTCAAGCGGTTGCCGTGCCTTGTACCGCCGCTAGTGGAGCAAGCCGCCATCACTCGCTTCCTCAACCACGCCGATCGAATCATCAGCCGCTACATCGCCGCCAAGGAGAAGCTGATCGCCCTGCTGGATGAGTACAAGCAGGCCCTCGTACACCAGGCGGTGACGGGCCAGATCGACGTGCGGACAGGGCGGCCGTATCCAGCGTATAGGGACTCGGGGGTCGAGGGATTCGGAGCCATTCCGCAGAACTGGGCGGTGATGCCTCTGAAGCGGGTGTTGTCGCGTCTCGTGGACTGCGAGCACAAGACTGCCCCAGCCGTCCCTAATAGCCCGTATCACGTGGTAAGGACGTCCGGCGTCCGGAACGGCAAGTTGAACTGGGCGGGGACGTATTGCACGGATGTCGACTCGTTCGAAAGGTGGACGAGGCGAACAGTACCTCGTCCAAATGACGTCATCTTCACGAGGGAGGCGCCTGCCGGAGAAGCGTGCTTGGTCCCATCGGGGCGGAGAGTGTGCCTCGGGCAACGGACCGTGCTGATGAGGACAGACCAGGATCGATACGACCCCTCTTTCCTCGTTCACATGATCTACGAAGGGCCGCCCAAGCCAAGCGTAAACATTGCGTCCCAAGGGGCGACGGTGGGGCATTTCAACGTCGACGACATCGGATCGCTGCCGGTGTTCGTCCCGCCGCTCGATGAGCAGGTTGCCGTGGTCGCCTTCCTGTCGCGGTTGATTTCCAGGATCGGCAACGCCCGGAGTCTGCTCGAGCAGGCCACACTCCGCCTCCGCGAGTACCGCACTCGCCTGATCGCCGATGTCGTCACCGGCAAGCTCGATGTCCGCGAAGCCGCGGCCGCGCTCCCGGATCTCGAATCCGACGCCGATGGCGTGGAGTTCAAGGCCGAACTCGACGGAACCGCCCCCATTGCATAGGCTTCGCCCCATGGCCACGGACATCTCCGAACAGGGCCTCGAGCGGCTGATTTGCGTGGCCCTCACGGGCGACCCCTGCGACCCACCGGCACAGCCGAGCGACGGGTCACCGTCCAACGCTCGCGCCGGAGTCGGTTGGCTGCCCGGCAACTGGCGCGACTATGATCGGGCGCACTGCATCGACCTCGCTCAACTCACAGCGTTTCTTCGCGAGACGCAACCGGTCGTAGCTGACTCTCTAGCGCTGTCCGAAAGCGGCCCGACGCGCCGCAAGTTCCTCGATCGCTTGCACCGCGAGATCAACAATCGCGGCACGATCAACGTTCTCCGCGATGGCATGAGGCACGGGCCACACGAACCGGCGCTGTTCTACGGAACCCCCTCTCTCGGCAATGAGAAGGCGCAACAGCGCTTCGGACAGAACCGGTTCAGTGTGACCCGGCAGCTGCGGTACAGCCAAGACGAGACGCGGCGGGCGCTCGACATCGTGCTGTTTGTCAACGGTCTGCCCGTACTCACGTTCGAACTGAAGAACAGCCTGACCAAGCAGACCGTGGACGATGCGGTCCGGCAGTACCAGCGCGACCGCAATCCCAAGGAGAAGCTGTTCGCGTTCGGCCGTTGCGTCGCCCATTTCGCCGTGGACGACCACGAAGTGCGCTTCTGCACGCATCTGACCGGGCCCTCATCCTGGTTCCTGCCCTTCAACCGCGGCTGGAACGACGGAGGCGGCAACCCGCCCAACCCGGACGGCCTCAAGACGGACTACCTCTGGCGGGAGGTGCTGACGCCGCAGAGCCTGACCAACACATCCTCGAGAACTACGCGCAGGTGATCGAGACGCACGACGACCGGACCGGTCGCAAGCGCAAGACGCAGATCTGGCCACGATATCACCAGCTCGACGTGGTGCGACGATTGCTGCGCGACGTGACCGAACGCGGTGCCGGCGAGCGTTACCTAATCCAGCACTCCGCAGGCAGCGGAAAGAGCAACTCCATCGCCTGGCTCGCCCACCAACTGGTTGGGCTGACGAACGACTCTGGGCCCGTGTTCGACTCCATCATCGTCGTCACGGACCGCATTCTGCTGGACCGCCAGATCGCCGACACCATCCGGCAGTACGCCCAGGTGCGCGCCACGATCGGCCACGCGGACCGCTCGGGCGACCTCCGCCGTTTCATCGAATCCGGGAAGAAAATCATCATCTCGACGGTGCAGAAGTTCCCGTTCATCCTCGACGAGATCGGCAACCAGCACCGTGGCCGCAGCTTCGCCATCATCATCGACGAGGCGCATTCGAGTCAGGGCGGGAAGGCGACCGCGGCGATGTCCGATGCTCTCTCGGAGGCCGGCGAGGCGGACGAGGAGGAGACCTACGAGGACCGCATCAACCGCGTCATGGAAGCGCGCAAGATGCTCTCCAACGCGAGCTACTTCGCCTTCACCGCGACCCCGAAAGCGAAAACGCTCGAGATCTTCGGTGCGCCCGACCCGCAACCCGACGGCCACGTCAAGCATCGAGCGTTTCACAGCTACACCATGAAGCAGGCCATCCAGGAGGGATTCATCCTGGACGTGCTCGAGAACTACTCGACGATCAACGCCCGCTACCGGATCGCCAAGACCGTCGAGGACGACCCTGAGTTCGACGAGAAGAAGGCGCAGAAGAAGCTACGGGCCTATGTCGAGGGACACGACCACGCGATTCGCAAGAAGGCCGAAATAATGGTGGACGACTTCCATGACCAGGTGATCGCGCCGGGCAAGATCGGCGGCAAGGCGCGGGCAATGGTGGTCACCAACGGCGTGCAGCGAGCGATCGACTATTTTCATGCCATCACGGGTTACCTGCAGGAGCGGAAGAGCCCCCATCGGGCCATAGTGGCGTTCTCCGGGGAACACGAACGCGCCGGTGCATCGGTCACGGAAGCCTCGCTGAACGGCTTTCCGTCCAACGCAATCGCGGAGCGTCTACGCGAGGACCCATACCGATTTCTCGTCTGCGCCGACAAGTTCCAGACCGGCTACGACGAACCGTTGCTGCACACCATGTACGTCGACAAGACGCTGTCGGGCATCAAGGCGGTGCAGACTCTGTCGCGTCTCAACCGCGCGCATCCACAGAAGCACGATGTGGTCGTCCTTGACTTTCTGAACGACGTGGACCTGATCCGCATCGCCTTTTCGGACTTCTACCGCACCACGATTCTCGCGGAGGAAACGGACCCCAATAAGCTCCACGACCTGCAGGCCGAACTCGACGGCGCGCAGGTCTACACGCTTGATCAGGTCGACGAGCTTTGCCGCCTCTATCTCGGGGGAGCCCCACGCGACCGGCTCGATCCGATTCTTGACGAGTGCGTCGCGGCCTACGTGGACGACCTCGGCGAGGACGCGCAGGTCTCTTTCAAGGGCAGCGCCAAGGCGTTCGTGCGAACCTACGGGTTCCTTTCGTCAATCCTGCCCTACAACAATGCGCGGTGGGAGCGGCGTTCGATTTTCCTGAACTTCCTGATCCCGAAACTGCCAGCCCCGCGCGAAGAGGACCTCTCACGAGGCATCCTCGATGCGATCGACATGAACAGCTACCGCCTCGAAATGCAGGCCCGGCAGCAGATCTCGCTGGTCGACGAGGACGCCGAGATCACGCCGGCGCAAGCGTCAGAAGGAGGCGGGCAGCAAGAGCCAAATCTGGACCGGCTCTCGAACATCGTAGCCCGGTTCAACGAGATGTCGGAAGGCATCGAATGGGAGGATCGTGACCGAGTCTTGCAGATGGTGACCGAAACCATCCCCGCGCAGGTGGCGAGCGATACCGCCTTTCGGAACGCCCGCCACAACTCCGATGAGCAGAACGCGCGCATCGAGCACGACCGGGCGCTGCAGCGCGTCATGATGGCCGTGATGAATGACGACACCACCCTGTTCCGCGAGTTCATGGACAACGACAGCTTCCGACGGCAAATGACGGAAACCGTGTTTCGGCTGGCGTTCGAGCAGGCTGCAGTGCCTGGGGCAGGGCAATAGCCAAGTCGGCAACTGATCTGCGGCTGTGCCCGAGTAGCTCGGCCAGAGTGGCTCTTTGGTGGCTCGGAATCCGCGAGTAACTTGGGCGGTACCTCGGCACATCCCCGCCCCGCGCTCACCCTGTCGCCTTGTACCCTAGCCCAAGCTAATCAACTGTCTGGCAATGGGGTGTTGATCCAACACCTCATTGCCAGACAAATGCCGTCGAAGGCTGTCATAGTCAGGAGTCGGCGTCGGGAGCGTGAGTAGACGGCCCGTGTTGAGTGGTCGGAGGGCTACGTCCTTGCCAAGCGTGGGCGATTTCGTCCCAGTTCGTTCTTCGTGATTTAGCTCCCGTCCATACATCCCAAAAGGATGGATCGGGCGAGTGGGGACGGAGTTGCGCGGGTATTTCCTGGACTTCTACCAATGTCGGTGCCGGTGCCGCCCAACCCAGGAGTATGGCGCGACGCGTGGGGAGGCTGGGGAGCTCACGCAACAGGGCTCCGAGCCCGTCCGGTACAAGACGCTTGACCAAGTCTTGGTCATGGTCGTTGACAAGCCGGTGGAGGAGGAACGTGTTGCACTGGGAAAGGACAGTTGGCGAGACTTCCGACGGGCGTTGTGAAGCCAAGACCAAGCCGAGTCCGAACTTGCGGCCTTCGCGGGCTATGCGCTCAAAGACGCGGGAGCACTCGCGCCCCGCCGGGGAAGCTGAACCCCCGTGAAGTTCTCGGTGCACAAAGGTGTGTGCCTCCTCTAGTGTACTGTCTCCAATAGAACAGGTTTTATGACGCATCGGCGATTGCGGTT